>JABUTQ010000079.1 GCA_021443605.1 Bacteroidales bacterium
GCAATGATGGTGATTGAGCCTCCTTCTGGGAGTTGCACTGCCTTTTCGTAAATCTTTGCGAGGTCTGAATAGAGGCTGCCCGGCATTGAATCCTTTGACGGAATCTGGTCCATACGGTTGGAAACGATGGAGAGGGCATCGGCGTAGAGCGTCATATCTGTCAGAAGCACAAGCACTTTCTCATTCTTGTCCACTGCAAAGTATTCAGCTGCCGAGAGTGCCATATCGGGGATAAGCAGACGCTCTACAGGGGGCTGGTCAGTAGTATTCACGAAGCAGATGATTTTATCAAGTGCACCTGCATTCTCGAACATCTGCTTGAAATAGAGATAGTCATCGTTTGAGAGCCCCATACCTCCGAGGATAATTTTGTCAACGTCTGCACGAAGGGCCACCATAGCCATCACTTCATTGTATGGCTGATCAGGGTCGGCGAAGAACGGAATCTTCTGGCCGCTGACCAGGGTGTTGTTCAAGTCGATGCCGGCAATACCGGTGGGGATAAGCTGTGAAGGTTGTTTGCGGCGGAAAGGGTTCACCGAAGGACCTCCGATGAAGCGTTTTTCTCCGTCAATTGCCGGGCCTCCGTCGATAGGCTCACCGTATGCATTGAAGAAGCGTCCGGCAAGTGCATCGCTAACGTGGAGTGAAGGGGGTTCTCCGAAGAAGGATACCTCTGCATTGGTGCGGATACCTTCTGTGCCTGAGAAAATCTGAAGCGTCACAAGGTCTCCCTTGATCTTTACAACTTGTCCGAGACGGCCGTCGATTGTTGCGAGCTCATCATTCATTACACCTTGAGCCCTGAGCGACACTGTAGCCTTTGTGATAGACTCCAGCTGGGTGTATATTCTCTGAAATGCCTTAGTTGTTGCCATTGCTCAAAATGTCGTTAAGTTGATTATAATATTTGTTGAAATCACCGCTCTTGTATTGCGAGTAGTTCATCTGTTTCATTACATTGATGATTTCCTTGTACTTGCGGCTGCAATCTTCGAATGTGGCGAAGTCAAACTTGGTGTCGCAAACCTTGAGAACAAGGGACAGCATGAACTCCTGACGATCCATAGGGGTTACGGAATCAATGGGGTCGAATGCATCCTGTTGCAGGATAACGAAATCGACAAGCTCTGATTTCCAGAAACTTTCGTGGTATGAGATAGGCACGCTGTCATCTCCGAGGATGTTTATCTGCTCTGCCATTTCCTTTCCACGACGGATAAGGTTCTTTGCAACATTTACCTTGCTTACCCACTCTTTGTCAACCCTGTCGTTCAGATAGCTAATTATTTCGGGATACTCAAGATATTTCGAATATGAATCGATGGGGTTCACAGCAGGATACCTCTTGCTGTCGGCTCTTGCCTGTTCGAGGGCGTAGAAGCATCTTGCCGCCTTTTTTGTCGATTCGGTTACAGGCTCCTTGAGATTACCGCCGGCGGGGGATACCGTACCGATGAAAGTAACGGATCCGGTTGAACCTCCGCGTAATTTAACGATACCTGCGCGGGCATAGAAACTTGAGATGATTGCCGAAAGGTCCACAGGGAACGCATCCGCTCCCGGGAGCTCTTCCATACGGTTTGACATCTCGCGAAGCGCCTGTGCCCAGCGGGAAGTGGAGTCGGCCAGAAGGAGCACCTTCATACCCATTGCACGGTAATACTCACAGATGGTCATCGCGGTATATACTGATGCCTCACGGGCAGCCACGGGCATATTGGATGTGTTGCAGATGATGGTTGTCCTCTCCATCAGACTGCGTCCCGTATGGGGATCCACAAGCTCAGGGAACTCCTTGAAGATTTCCACAACTTCATTTGCACGCTCACCGCAAGCTGCCATCACGATGACTTCAGCGTCACCCTGCTTGGCAATCGCGTGCTGGAGCACCGTCTTTCCACAACCGAACGGCCCCGGAATGAATCCTGTACCACCCTCTGCGATAGGGTTGAGGGTATCCATACAGCGGACTCCGGTCTCCATTATTCTGAAAGGGCGCGGTTTCTCGACATATCCTCCAATAGGCACCTTTACAGGCCATTTCTGGACCATAGAAACTTTGACCTCTTCCCCGGCAGCGTTGGTGAGAACTGCGATGGAATCGTCAACTTTGTAATCACCTTCGTTTGCCACGCTCTTTATGGTATATTCACCCTTGAAGGAGAATGGAACCATAATTTTGTGAGGAAGCCATCCTTCCTTCACCTCTCCGAGCCAGTCGGCTGCCTGCACTTTCTCTCCCGGTTTTGCAATGGGTGTGAAGTGCCATGCTTTCTCGTGGTCGATAGGGTCGGTGTACTCGCCTCGTTTGAGGAAAACGTCTTCCATTGTGGCGAGATTGTTCTGCAGACCATCGTAGCAGCTGGAGAGAAGTCCAGGGCCGAGTGTCGCCTCGAGCATATGGCCGTCAAAAACCACCTTGTTGCCCTGCTTCAAACCGCGTGTGCTTTCGAATACCTGCACAAATGCGTCTTTTCCGGTAACCTTGATAACCTCAGACATCAGCATCACTCCGTCCGACTCGATGTGGCAGATTTCATTCTCTGCAACGTGACCTTCGAAGCGTACCGTGACAAGGTTTGAGATAATACCGGTTACAATACCTGTTGCTGTCATATTTTAACTTTACTGTTTATTTCATCAATGAATTTCTTGAAGAGAACCTGTCCCGTGCCAGTGTCAAGGAGATTCCATCTCGATACGATTGACGCTTTTACCAAAAAAGCGAGTATCATGTTGAAACTCAACACGTCAAAGGTTATGATACTCTCTGCTTTGTTCCACATCAGGGTATCAAGGGCCTTCTCGCGTTCAATCATATTTTCAATCTTGAAAACCTTGAGCAGTTCCTCTTTTTCGTTGAACTCCTCTCCGGTGACGCTTTTGTCGAGATATGCGACCTTCTCTTTCCTGACAAGGCAATCGAAGTCGAAATACTCTCTTATAAAGCGGTTCTTGCACCTGTGGCAGGAGTAGTAGAAATGGTGACCGAGATTCTTTGCGTCAAGACCGAAGTCGAGCCATTTTATAAGCATCCTGTCAGAAGGGGAGCACAACTCCACGATTTCGTCGTGCAACTGCCGATAATCCAGCCCGTTTTTCTCGAAATTGAGAGCGAGGGTGGGAAGTCCGGCGATGATATATTCGTAATTATTCATTTTGGGACTATCCGAAAAGAATCTTCTTTGTAGCAGGACGGAGATAATTGGCCAAAATACTCTGGAAATCTTCGTCTGTGAAGCTTATAAAGTAGCCGGCACCCTTGGGGGCGATACGTGCACCTGCCTTGATTTCTTTTGAGAAAGTGACATCGAGACCTTTGCCAAGCTCCTTGCTTACAGACTTTTGCAGAAATTCAGCCAAAGCTGCTTTCTTGCTTTCGGGAAGAATTACTTCAAGGTCGGTTGATTCGGCGGAAGCCGGGTTGAATTTTTCCACGAGGAGCTTTACAATTTCCTTGAGGAAAGAGTCGTCTTCCATTGCCTTGGCAACAGGCTCTGCAACGGCTTTTGCCGTGATGAGACTTTCAACCTGCTGTTTGATTGCCATAATGGCTTGTCCAGATGCCATTTTGATGTCGCTCTCAGCCTTTGCTTTAGTCTCTTCTGCCTTCTTTTCAGCCTCTGCAACAATGGCATCTGCCTTTTCTTGTGCGGCCTTGATGATGGCGGCGGCCTCTTCCTTTGCTTGGGCCCTCTGAGCTTCGCCTTCAGCTTTTCCCTTCAACAACCCCTCGTTATAGAGCTTGTCGGTCAATTCTTGAAGTTTATTTTGCATAATAACCAGTTTATAAAAATTATCGTGCTAATTTATTAATAATATTATTAATAATCAAATTGATATGTGAATTATAGTCTTCAAATGACGAAAAAAAGACGACCAAATTGACTTTTGGCCGTCTTTTTTATGAAGTGTACTCTGTTATGCGAGGAATCCGAGCAACATACCGGCTGCAACTGCACTACCGATAACACCTGCTACGTTGGGTCCCATAGCGTGCATAAGGAGGAAGTTCTTCGGGTCGAATTCACGTCCCACATTGTTGGATACGCGGGCGGCATCAGGCACGGCTGATACACCGGCGTTTCCGATAAGGGGATTAATCTTGTTGCCTTCCTTGAGGAACAAGTTGAAGAACTTGACAAATGAAACGCCTGCGAATGTGGCAATCACGAATGAAAGTGCACCGAGGATGAAAATCTTCACTGAAGTCCACTGGAGGAACTGGTCTGCCTGGGTAGAAGCACCAACGGTAACACCGATGAGGATGGTGACGATGTCGATAAGCGGACCACTTGCAGTATTGGCAAGACGCTTTGTAACACCACTCTCTTTCAAGAGGTTACCAAAGAACAACATACCAAGAAGAGGAATACCTGAAGGCACGATGAATGCTGTGAGGAGGAATCCGATTACAGGGAAGATAATCTTTTCAGTCTGTGAAACGGCGCGAGGCGGTTTCATACGGATAAGACGCTCTTTCTTTGTGGTGAGGAGTTTCATGATAGGAGGTTGAATCACAGGGACGAGGGCCATATATGAATATGCCGACACTGCGATTGCACCCATAAGGTCCGGAGCAAGTCTTGATGAGAGGAAGATGGCGGTAGGGCCGTCTGCACCACCGATTATACCGATAGCACCGGCCTCTGAAGGACCGAAACCGAGGGCAAGGGCGAGAGCATACGCACCAAAGATACCAAACTGGGCAGCTGCACCGATAAGGAGCAGTTTAGGGTTTGAAATCAATGCCGAGAAGTCGGTCATTGCACCGATACCAAGGAAGATGAGGGGAGGGTAGAAGCCCCTCTGCACACCCTGATAGAGGATGTTGAGCACAGATCCCTCTTCATATACACCGACATTGAGTCCGGCAAAGAGAGGAATGTTTCCAATAAGGATACCGAATCCGATTGGAACCAGCAGCATAGGCTCCCATTCCTTCTTGATGGCAAGATAGATGAACAGGATGCCAATGCATATCATAATCAGATACTGGACGTTACAGTTTGCAAAACCTGTATACTGCCAGAACTGTCTAAGGTTTTCAATTATCTGATTCATAGTGCCTTATTATCCGATTATAAACAGGTCTGCACCTTCGAGAACTGAATCACCTTTTTGTGCAAGAATCTTCTTGATGGTACCATCGCAAGTTGCCTCGATAGAGTTTTCCATCTTCATTGCTTCAAGCAGCATAACGGTCTGACCCTTCTTCACTGCATCGCCAACATTGGCATTTACTGCAAGGATAACACCCGGAAGAGGTGAATTCACTACAGTCTCGCCGGCTGCTGCAGAAGCGGTTGCAACACGAGCTGCAGGAGCTGCAGAAGCGGCTGCGGGAGCTGCGGCAACTGCCTTCTTTACAACTACCTGTTTAGGTTTAGATATAGGTTTGTCAAATTCTACAGCATAGTCAACACCGTTTACAGATACTTTTGCGGTGTTGTCTTCAACTGCGTCTATGGCAACATTGTAGTCATTGCCATTGATTTTAAGTTTATATTCTTTCATAATGTTTTATTTTCTGCGGTTTACTTGAGGATTTTCTCTGAGTGAATAGATCTTGCTGCTCCAAGGTGAGTATGAACGGTCTGTATGCTGGAGAGTTACAACGAAGCTCTCTTCATCGTGTGCCTCGTTCTCTTCTTGATATAGGTGCAATGCCATTGCGATGGCTGCAAATGTTTCGCTTGAGTTCTCTTCTGCCTTGGTTGTCTTGATAGTCTGAGGATTAACAGATGCCTGAGTCTTCTTGTCCGCTTTGCGGTTTGAAATCTGGGCAATGCGTTTGAATAGTCTGTAAAGGATAATCAACGCAATGAAAACCACAGACATTGAAGTGACTGCGAGCATCCATCCGTAAGGGTCGATTTCACCCATTCTCTGGCTCTTGGATACCTTTGCCATCTCGGCATTGTTGGTGCTCGGAGATGTCTTGGCCATAACCTTCCAACCTTCGCCCTTGCCGTCTGTAGAGCCGATGCCGTCATCTGTACGACCGTATGATACGTTGGTCATAGAAGAATCTGCAAACTGCTGTGGTACAACAATCTGGTCTATGATTGTCTTACCATCGCTGGCTACGAAGAAGATGGTTTTGCCCGGAATCAGAGTAAAATTAGTATGGAAAGTACCGCGGAAAGGCTGGTTGTCAGCCCAGAAAAGGAGGTGCTGGCGCGGTTTTACCTTTGTCAGGACATCACCTTTCGGGATAGAATATTTTCTGAGATCTGCTGCATCGTCTGAAAGGAAGCATCCTCCGACATCCACAGTTCCGTATGAACTGTTGAAGAGTTCAATCCATGCATTCTGCTGACCAAAATCGTCTTGGAAATCGTTGGTGTTGGTCACCAGGATTTCGTTGATACGCATTGCACTTTGGTTCTGGGCGAATGCACCGAAGGAAATCACCGACAGACATAAAACAACTAAAAGTCTTGTATGTTTCATTGTTATGTGCTGTTAGATTTTTATGGATTACAAAGGAAGATTGTCGTGCTTCTTTGCAGGGTTGGTGAGCTTCTTTGTAGAGAGCATTTCGAGGGCGCGGATTACGCGGAAACGGGTATTGCGAGGCTCGATTACGTCATCGATATAGCCATAGCTTGCAGCTTTGTAAGGGTTGCAGAAGAGGTCGTCGTACTCTTTCTTTCTCATTTCCTTGACCTCTGCGGCCTTTTCAGGAGTCTCTGCAGCTTTGATTTCTTTTGCATAAAGGACGGCAACTGCACCATCAGCACCCATCACTGCGATGTTGGCTGTAGGCCAAGCGTAGTTGATGTCACCACGGAGCTGCTTGCAGCTCATCACGATGTGGCTTCCGCCGTATGATTTGCGGAGGGTAACTGTAATCTTTGGAACAGTGGCTTCGCCGTATGCATAGAGGAGTTTTGCTCCGTGGAGGATAACTCCGCCGTATTCCTGCTGTGTGCCGGGGAGGAAGCCTGGAACGTCAACCAATGTCACGATAGGGATGTTGAATGCGTCGCAGAAACGGACGAAACGAGCACCCTTGCGGCTGGCATTGATGTCGAGAACACCTGCCAACACCTTGGGCTGGTTGGCTACGATGCCCACTGTAGAGCCGCCCATACGGCCGAAACCGATGATGATGTTCTTTGCATAATCTTTGTGAATCTCAAAGAACTTGCCGTCATCCACAATGGCCTCGATGACTTCGTACATATTATAAGGAGCATTGGGGCTGTCAGGGATAATCTCGTTGAGAGAATCCTCTTTACGCTCGATAGGATCTTCTGTGGGGAGATAAGGCGGTTCCTCGAGATTGTTCTGAGGGATGTAGCTGAGAAGCTGTTTGATTGTGTCGATTACTTCAACTTCGTTTTCGCAAGCGAAGTGTGCAACACCGCTCTTTGAAGCGTGTACACTTGCACCACCGAGCTGCTCTTGTGTAACCTTCTCACCGAGAACCTGTTCAACTACTGCAGGGCCTGTGAGGAACATATAACTGGTGTTCTTGCACATAATTGTGAAGTCGGTAAGGGCAGGGCTATAAACTGCACCACCGGCGCAAGGACCGAGGATTGCACTGATCTGAGGAACGACACCTGAAGAGAGGATGTTACGCTCAAAAATCTCTGCATATCCTGCAAGGGCATTCACACCTTCCTGAATACGGGCTCCACCTGAGTCGTTCAAGCCGATAACGGGGGCGCCGACCTTCATTGCCTGATCCATGACCTTGCAAATCTTCTGGGCAAGTGTTTCAGAGAGTGAACCTGCATTTACGGTAAAATCTTGTGCGAAAACATATACAAGTCTTCCGGCAACTGTACCATAACCTGTTACGACACCATCACCGAGGAATTGTTTTTTCTCCATTCCGAAGTTTACGCAACGATGCTGCATGAACATGTCGAATTCTTCAAAACTGCCCTCGTCAAGGAGCATTGCGATTCTTTCGCGAGCAGTATATTTGCCTTTATTGTGCTGGCCGTCAATTTTGTCTTGACCACCGCCGAGACGAGCTTTCTCTCTGAGAGAGATGAGAGCTTTAACTTTTTCGAGTTGCTGACTCATTATTTTTAGTGTTTATTGGTTTATTTTTCTTTTGGATTTTCACAGATTTCTGTCAGGACGCTCATTGTTGACTTGGGATGGAGGAATGCAATGTTCAACCCTTCTGCACCCGGACGCGGAGCCTTGTCAATGAGGGCAACACCTTTTTCAGCTGCATCTGCAAGGGCGGCTGCAACGTCTTTGGTCTTGAATGCGATGTGGTGAATGCCACCGCGACCACCGTTCTTCTCAATGAACTTTGCGATAGTGCTTTCGGGGCAAGTAGGCTCGAGAAGTTCAAGCTTAACTTCTCCAATTTTGAAGAAAGCGGTTTTAACTTTCTGGTCTTCAACAACTTCAATGTTGTAGCATTTTAGCCCTAATACGTTTTCATAGTAAGGGATGGCCTCTTCAAGAGAGGGGGTTGCAATACCCAGATGTTCAATTTGTGTAAGTTCCATAGTAGTACTGTTTGTATATAGTATATAATTTGCTCTTATCTCGCAAAAATACGAATAAAACCTGATATTTAAAGAAATTTATTGTAATTTATCATCAGGTTATTAACAATTTTACGATTAATACTCTTCTCTGAGGCGCGACCAAAGCAGCTTTTCGAAAAGATCCTTCGCTGTCGCTCAGGATGACGCACAAAAAAACGCCCTCAGGGCACAAAAAAAAGCCGCCATAACGTAAAAAAAAGCCGCCATCAGGCGGCTAGCGGAGACCGTGTGTTTGCGGCCTCGTAAACTTGTTAAGTGCTCTATAACATATCCGCAAACACGGCAAGGTCGGGAGCGGTGCAGCGGGGTCGCGAGGGTGTTTACAGCAAGTCCGGTGGACTTGCGGCCTGAGCAGCAGGGCTTTAGCCCGCCGGTAATGGCGAAGCCA
>JABUTQ010000403.1 GCA_021443605.1 Bacteroidales bacterium
GACACAGGTCGGCTGACTTCTATGTTGCAGAGCTTCTGTGTTCTTGCCACATTGCTCTCAACTTCATCCGAAAGGAGATATATGTTTACGTCCTTTGCCTTCTTTATCAGTTTGTTGGCGCTGTCGAGACCAAGCTCCTGCATCTTTTTGTCCTGCTGCGTCAAGCTTGTCTCATTGCTGTCAAAAAGGGATGAGGAGGGACGGAACAGCAGGGCGCCGACCGCATCGGCCTCATCCACAAGGTTTCTGCGGTATGAGAAATTGGTTATCAGAGAGCCGATGGAAAAACCGCCTTTCTTCTCGGATCCTTCATAGTAGGGAACCCAAATGATCCAGGCATCGGGTTCATTCTCGCGAATATCGGCAGAGAGGATTTTCGTTGCGGCGCATTCTCCCACGAAAAGATGAAGATTGCTCCCTTCAGGCGCATTCAACCAGCTTCTTACAATCTTCAACGCAGACAACTGCAAACCGAAGTAATTGAACAGGATGCTTATGTTTATGAAGACTGCCAAAAAGTGAATGAGGGAGAAAATTGCCATATAAATCGGATTCTCCTTACATTCGGGACGGACTTCAATCAAGTCGGAATGGGATACGAACATCTCAACCGAAGATATTATCGAACGGGTTATCAGAGCAACGATATTGTTCTTTGTCCCTTCGTAGTAAAATCCTATGGAATAGATTATTATACCGGCCAATAAAATTCCGAGGGCGATAATCGTATAGTGTGTTCCGCGTACCTTTCTGGTCTTGTGGGAGGCGGCCGGAGTTGTCAACAACCACACCAGATATACCGCCGCCAGCGCAAATAACAGATTGACAAACTGAATAGCCGCCATTGCGGAAGGGCTATCCATAAATTCGTTGAAAAAGCTCATTACGTTTCTATTTACAAAGTGTACAAAGATAAAAAAAATCCCTAAAAGCAATTCACTTTTAGGGACTTATCTTGCAATCTTTTATCAGATTAGAAAATCCAGGCGACACCTACGTGGAGTTCTCCTCTGTGATATGCCAAACTCTTGTCTTTTGCCCTGTTGATTACGCCGTAGTGATAACCGACACTGATGCGGGCAGCCTCACGGATATCGAAACCGATACCACCGCCAAGAAGGACATCGAAACGGCCCATCTGAGTTTCTTTATAGAGGTCGATGGTCTTGCTTCCAGTCCCTATAATGGATGAACCGGTAAGTCTCATATTTGAGGCGCAACCTACACTGAAAGTGGGGCCCAGGAAGATGAACCCGCGAGACCTGCCAAGATCCAGGCCAACGCTGAGGTTTACAGGAATGTTGAGGTACATATCTGTCTGAGTTCCAGCCAATTTATAAAAGCTGTTTCCTGCCAGTTGTCTGCCGGTAAGGTAGCTGAAATAGATACCCGGAGTGACATAGAAAAATTCGTTCAAAAGGTCAATGGAATAATCGACTCCGGCATAAAAACCGTTGAGAGCGTCTCCTCTGGCTCTCATATTGTCAACCTTGTAACTACTCGTGGAATTGAGATAGCCGGCACCAATGCTGGCCTGTGCAGAAGCGGTGAATGTGGTCATCGCTACAACTGCCAATGTCAAAATAATCTTCTTCATTTTATAATTCTCAAATGTTTATTGGGGTGCAAAGATAGTATTTTTTTTATAACACCTTCACTTTAAAGATGGCTTTGTGGATAGTCCCTTCGCCGATTAGCGGAGCGTGTGCCGTGTCGGTATCAAAAGTAATCGCCTCTCCCGGCTTGATGGTGACGGTAGTCCAATCTTTGTCTTTGTAGAAGAGGATGTCTTTCTCTTCGTTGAACTCTCCGTCCGGATCAACACATTCGCGACGCGGCTTTACACCGAAACTCTCCTCTTTATCGAGAGGCACTTGTATGTCAATATACTTGTCATGCACTTCAAGCCGGGCCTGCTCGGGAGTTTTCATCTGCGAATCTACTATATTTACAAATAGGTTGTCTCCATCTATGAAATGTTTTCCAAGCTCAAGTTCTCCAAGGTCGGTTTCAGCTATAAATTCAACAGCTTTGAGATAGTTGGGATTATTGTCTAAATTCATAATATATTGATTATTAGAAAATTATAATAAATGCAAGAGCTGCAAGGAGGCCGCCGCAGATGGGGCCGGCAACGGGGACCCAGCTGTATGCCCAATCGCTGTCTCCCTTCCCTTTGATTGGAATAATCGCATGGATGAGGCGAGGGCCAAAGTCACGGGCAGGATTGATGGCGTATCCCGTGGCACCGCCGAGCGACATACCGATTGCCATAATGAGCATAGTGACAGGGAAAGCGCCGAGGCTTCCAAGACCGATTTGGGCTGTCTCTCCCGGGGTTGAGAACACCAAAATTACAAACACGAGCAAGAAAGTGCCGATGAGCTCGCAAAGGAAATTCCGTTTGTAATTTCGAATGGCGGGAATTGTGGCGAAGCAGCCGAGTTTGGTGGCTTTATCCTCAGTGGCGTCGAAATGATCTTTGTAATAGACATATACAAGGAAAGCCCCAGCCATCGCACCCAATATCTGGGCAATTATATAACCCGGAACCAACGACCATGGAGTGCTACCGGCAACTGCAAGAGACAGAGTGACAGCAGGGTTGAGATGGGCTCCGGTATAAGGACCGGCAATGAACACGCCGCACATTACTGCAAAGCCCCAAGCCATCGTGACAACAGTCCAGCCGCCGTTCTGACCTTTGGTCTTGTTGAGGGAAACGTTTGCGACAACGCCGTCTCCGAGAAGAATGAGAACCAGCGTTCCGATAAATTCAAAAAGGTATTGTGTGAACATAAGATTTGGTTTTTCTATTTTGACAATGTCCTTGACACGGCATCCTCCCATCCCTTTTTAGCCTTTGTCTGAGGATTTTCGGGGGAGAACCTGCGTTCTACTGCCCAAATTGATTTGATTTCATCTATACTTTCCCAATATCCAACTGCAAGGCCGGCAAGGAAGGCAGCTCCGGCGGCAGTGGTTTCGGTGTTCTTTGGACGAATCACCTCACAATCGAGGATATCGGACTGGAACTGCATCAGAAGATTGTTTTTGGATGCACCACCATCAACTTTCAGTTCACAAAGTTTTACGCCGCTGTCATTTTCCATAGCATTGACGATGTCCATTGTCTGAAAGGCGATTCCTTCAAGCGCGGCACGAGCAATATGTGCAACCGTGGTTCCGCGGGTGATTCCATAGACGCATCCTTTGGCATACTGGTCCCAATAGGGAGCTCCGAGGCCGGTGAGTGCAGGGACGAAATATACACCGCCATTATCGGGGACGGTATTTGCAAGCGCCTCTATTTCAGCACTCGACTTGATTACTCCAAGCCCATCGCGCAACCATTGAACCACGCTTCCGGCAACAAAGATACTCCCTTCGAGCGCGTAAGTCACCTTGTCTCCAATCTTCCACGCAATAGTGGTGAGGAGGTTGTTTTTCGACTCTATCGGAGCATCACCGGTGTTCATCAGCAGGAAGCAGCCGGTGCCGTAAGTGTTCTTCACAGCTCCGGGCTCCGTACACATCTGTCCGAACAATGCTGCCTGCTGGTCTCCAGCCATTCCAGATATGGGGATATTTCCGGCAATTACGGTGGAATCGGTGCGCCCGTATATTTCTGAACTTGATTTCACCTCGGGCATCATAGATTCCGGAATGTCGAAAAGGGCAAGCAGTTCCTTATCCCACTCAAGGGTGTGGATATTGAAAAGCATTGTCCTTGAGGCATTTGTAATATCGGTAATATGCACTTTGCCCCCTGTGAGCTTCCATACGAGCCAGCTGTCAACAGTGCCAAAACGGAGATTCCCCTTTTCGGCCTTTTCCCTTGCGCCCGGCACGTTTTCGAGAATCCAGTGAATCTTTGTGCCGCTGAAATATGCATCTATTATGAGGCCTGTCTTCTTGCGGATGAAATCGGTCTTTCCGGCTTCTTTCAACGAATCACAATAACGGGACGTTCTTCTGTCTTGCCAAACGATGGCATTATAGATTGGCATACCTGTTTCGGCATCCCACACGATAGTTGTCTCGCGCTGGTTGGTAATTCCTATACCGGCAATATCTGCTGCAGCAATCCCCTGATGGACAATCGCTTCTGCCATTACACTGTACTCTGACGCCCAAATCTCCAACGGGTCGTGCTCCACCCATCCGGGCTGCGGAAAAATTTGCGTAAACTCTTTTTGTGCGGAAGAGCAGATTTCCCCTTTACGGTTGAAAATCATCGCCCTGGAACTGCTTGTCCCCTGATCGAGGGCTAAGATATATTTCTTGTTCATTATTTATATTTAGTCACTGAAATAACAAAGTTACGATTTTTTTCTAAAAAAGAGCATTGACTTGCAAAATGGGGATTTCCTGAGGAGAGTACAGGGCATAGCTCATAGCATATCCCTTTGAGGAATATATTTGAGAATGTAACACGATATCAGGATATTGTGTCAAAAGAGGTCTGGTATCATCCACAAGGCCAATGCCGGTTATTTTCAAAATCGCCTCTTTTACCGTCCAGAGACGGCAAAACTCCTCTTCGGGATGAAGAAAGGCCGCAATTGCTTCATTTTCAGCGGTATTATGTACCTGCTGAGACAATTCAACGGAATAGTGAGAAAACTCCTCCACGTCAATCCCGACAGGATTGTCGTTTATTGCACACACAACCGCTTTGTTGCAATGGCTGATATTGAAGAAAATATCGGGATGATTTATGAAAGATGGTTTGCCCTTCTCCGAAATACAAAATTCTTGAGGTTCGGTAATGCCATATTCCCTTTCCAGCCCATACATCAGCAACAGATACGCTATCACACTGAGCTTGCGGTCTTTGTTAAACCTGAACCTCAATGCGTGCTCGCGCCTCTGCCCGCCGACTGAGGCCAATCCAAGAGCCAAATCTTGTGCAGTGAAAGATGATATGTCATCAAAGAGATAAATCAAGGCTATTCAAACTTTACGAAAGTATCGAAGCCTGTGAGTGAAAACACCTGCATCACAGTAGGTTGCACTTTATGAAAAGTGAGCGATCCGCCGGAGGCGTTCATCCGTTTGTAGAGAGCAAGAAATACGCGGAGAGCGGCAGAAGTGATATACTCCAGATTCTCCGCATCAATCTCCACCTGACTTCCATCCGCTATCTGCGCATCGAAAGTTTTTTTCATCTCCTCCGAAAGCAGTGTGTCAATTTTTCCGGCAATTTCGACGGCGGTCTTTCCCTGATTGTTACTGATTTTGATATCCATTATTCTATATTATTATTTGTTTTCATTAAGTGATATGCAAAGCATTGTGATGTCGTCGCTCTGCTCGGCGGCTCCGGCAAAAGCGGACAATCTGTCGTTCATACAATTGACGATTTCCGGCAACGTCTTACCAATCAAGGCATTGCAGGAATCAATAAGTCTTTTGTCACCAAAGAGTTCTCCATTGCTGTCCTGTGCCTCGGTCAAGCCGTCGGTATAGAGCATAATTGCCTCTCCCGGGGCAAGTTGCAGAGTAAGCTCGGTGTATTCCGTCCCCTCGAAGAAGCCAACCGGCGTCCCTTTGGGGAGTGGAATGAACGAAGAATAATCCTTCTTTATCAGCACTGGCAGATTGTGTCCGGCATTGGTATAGGTAAGGATTCCTGTTGCCAAATCGAGAATGCCGACAATCATAGTCACGAACATACAGTCGGAGTTGTAACGGACAAACGAGTTGTTCATCTGAGACACAATCTCGGCGGGCGAATCGGAATGGGCGGACTCAACTCTGAATGCGCTGATGACAGCGGTCATATAGAGAGCGGCCGGCAACCCCTTGCCGCTGACATCTCCTATGCAGAATATCAATTTTCCGTCCCGATAGATGTAATCATACAAATCTCCCCCTATCTCCTTTGCGGTCTGAAGCCAACCGAATATCTTGACTTCTTCGGGCATAAGTTCCAAGGCATCTTCTTTTGGCAGAAGTCCGCGCTGAATTGCCTTCGCAGTGTGCATCTCGTCCTGCACTTTCCGCTGTTCCAGCATTGAGACGAGCAATTGCTCGCGGTTCCGTTCGAGATTGCGCACTATTATGCAAAGAATCACAAGAAGCACAATCAGAACGAAGAAGAAAATGACTATCGTCATCCAAGATTCGTATGAAGCCTTGAAATAATTATCCCAGTCGCAAAACATATAAATCTTCCAGCCCATAATCGAAACAGTCTCCTCAAAACGCATGTATCTGTCTGTGTAATAAGGGAGTTCTATTTCCGAGAATTTCTTCAGCATCCATTCATCGTTTGGAGACGAAATGACCACCCCGCTCTCACTGACAACGAACACCTTGATAAATTTGGGATTGATGATATCATTGACCACTTTGGTGATGATGGACGGGTCGCAGTTGAATGAAAGCTGACAGTAAGGAATGCTGTCCTTTGTGTAAAACGGCTTGACGAATTTCAATACCATAGCCCCCGACGTAGGGCTGAGATATGAATCTATGCAGGTCATCCATTTGCTTTTAAGGGATTGGCGCCAAACCCTGTTGTTCGTATAGTCACCCTCCTGTTCCTTGTCGTGAATGATACCTGAAGGGTCGCGATATGACACGAACAGCGACGATTTCTCTTTTCGGAAAAATTCTGAGTTGAGACATATTCCCACTCCGGTAAGATACTCGTTCTTCAGAAGCATCCCCCGTGTCATCCCCCAAAGGGAGTCCGGGTGGTGGGCGCAATACTCCTGAACACCCCATTCAGCAAAGGTCAAGGCACCGAAGATGGTGTGGAGATTGCTCTCCAGCACATTCTTGACAGATTGCATATCCACATTGAGGCTCTCTTTCTTCTCCTGCCGGTCGTTCCACCTAACGTCATACACGACCACTACGGCCAATGCAGAAAAGATGATACCCACAATGATGGTAATCAACAACTTGTATCTTATGAAGTGTGGTTTTTTCATCTGTCGAAGAAGCCTAAATTTTCAAGACCGGCCAAGAATTTGTGCATATATGTCCCGTAAGTTTCGGGCCAGCGGAAGCCCATACGGAGAAGGATTGCATGAGTTTGGAGATTATCCCAATTTGGCTCTACCGGATTATCATACTTTGAATGCATATTGTATGCGATATCGTTTCCGAAGATGCTCGCAAGAGAAGGATCCTCCTCTATTATTTTATCTATAATTTGATGATATTCAGCCGGTTCTACACCCCTCACCGGTATCCCCATCCGCTGCATCTGCTCAATGATGTCGCCAAAGAGGATATTGTGGTTGTTGTAGTCGTGAAAAAGGACACACCCCTGAGGAGTCTGTGCAAGGAGAAGCAGCGCCTCTGCGGTGGAGTCGATGGGGGCACAATGGAAAACGTTCGTATCGGCATCGTAGGGATATGCACCGGCAATGCCGTAAGCACGGAAGTCGCGCATAAAGGAGTTTGTCTTGGCATTTATCTGGAACTCGCCATCCACCTCGCGCGGAGCAAGGTTTCCCAGACGCATAATTTTCACGTTCAGCCCTTCTGTAGCTGCCTGGAGGGCGGCACGCTCGGCAAGGAACTTGCTCCAGATATACTTCGACCCGCTGCAGTCCTGACCGAGATAGAGCGAGTGCTCACCGAGAGTCTTAATCGGGAAGTCGTTGCCGCAAACTGTTCCACCGATACTCATCGTGGATGTCTGCACGAGGCAGGCGCCGGTTTTCTTGCAGAAATCGATTATATTCAAGAATCCGTAATAATTAACATCCTCTATATCAGTGCCTTTAGAGAAGTGTTTGACGTTTGCTGCACAGTTTATCACGGTATCGACAGGCTCCTGAGCAAGACGGGCGAAGCAGTCGCTGTCTGTCAGGGAGCCCTCAACAATCACAATCCGCTCACCATAATCGGCAAAGGTCTCGCCGAAGTAATAGTAGTAGAGATTACTGAGATACTTCTCGGCTGAAAGGCCTCCCGATTGACGGACCACTGCATAAACTTTGGCTTGATAGTTCTCCAGAAGCTGGTTCAGCACGTGAATTCCGAGGAAACCGGTGGCACCAAACAGGGCCACATTCCCAAGAGGACGCCTCTCCCCATTCAAGAAAGTCTCCAAGGTATTGTTTGCCAGCAAGTTGTTGATTGCCGTATAATCATATTCGTCTATATCTTTCTGAGGATTGAATACCCCCGTATCCTCTCCGGATATCAATGCAGCGAGTTTCTGCGGAGTTGGATTGTCGAATACGTCGCTGTATGTAAACTGCAACCCCTTCTTCTTTGCCTCAAGCACGACGCGGGTGGCGGAGAGCGAAGTGCCGCCCATATCAAAGAAGCTGTCGTTTGCAAAGAAATTATCTATCTTGAGAATTTCGCCAAAAATCTGACACAGTGTCTTTTCCGTCTCATTCTTGGCCGATTGGCCATCGGTGCGGGCCTTCTTTTCGGGCTGAGGCAGAGCGCGTTTGTTCACCTTCTGATTCTGATTGAGAGGAATCGCATCTATCTGCATCACAACGGCAGGAACCATATACGGCGGTTTGGTCTGCTTGATAAACGCGGCAAGAGCAGACTCATCCACGACACTGTCGCTCACCACGTATGCGGTGATGAATTTGCCGCCGGCAGGGTCGTCAAAGGCCTGCACGGTGGCATCCTTTATGCCGGGATACTGTCGGATAATACCCTCTACCTCAGATAATTCGATACGAAAACCACGAATCTTCACCTGCCCATCGCGACGACCGATAAAATCTACATTGCCGTCCGGAAGCATTCTCACTATGTCTCCTGTACGATAGATTAC
>JABUTQ010000093.1 GCA_021443605.1 Bacteroidales bacterium
GTTGTGAACTATCGTGACAATGATGCTTCGCAGCGCACAGTCACTATCAGCGACAATGCCCAGTGGTTCGAAGACAATTCTCCGATTGATCCCCGTTTCCGCAAAAAAGAGGTGAAGGGCGTTTCGGCCAAGGTGATAAACGTGGCAATCATTGCCGGAGACAATTATCCCGCAACAGCTATAGGAATCAATCTTCCCAATGCCGATTGGATTCGCAAGGACTATGGCTCAAAGTCGGTTACAATCGCCAATATCACAGAGGCTTACGATAAGGCAAACAACGAAAAGCCCAATAGCGTGTTGCGCGAATTTGCCTGGGATGATGCCGAGATTGAACTCGTAAAGAAATATGGTTATATCACTGACAATCTTCATACAGACCTTCACGAGTGTCTCGGCCACGGATCCGGTCAGCTTTTGCCGGGCACTTCCCCGAATGCCTTGAAGGAGTACAGTTCGGCGCTTGAAGAGGCGCGTGCCGATTTGTTTGCACTATACTATCTTGCAGATCCGAAGCTTGTAGAACTCGGACTTCTCGACAGCCCGGACGCTTACAAGGCCGAGTATTGCACCTATATCCGCAATGGTATCTTCACACAGTTTACCCGTGTGGAGCCGGGGCAGAAAAATACTGAGGCCCACATGCAGAACCGCAAGCTGATTGCCGACTGGTGTTATGAAAAGGGGTTGGCTGCCAATGTGATAGAGAAGAAGGTGCGCGACGGGAAGACCTTTTTCGTGATAAACGATTATGAGGCTTTGCGCGGTCTGTTCGGAGATTTGCTCGCAGAGATGCAGCGAATCAAGAGTGAGGGCGATTATGCTGCTGGCAAGGAGTTGGTGGAGCGCTATGCCGTGAATATCGACCCGGCTTTGCACAAAGAGGTGCTTGAAAGATATTCCAAGCTGGGTTTGAAGCCGTATCGCGGCTTTATAAATCCTGATATAGTTCCGGTGGTTTCCAACGGAAAAGTTGTTGATTATAAGGTGGTTTACGGCAACGACTTCATTGAGCAGCAGCTCAAGTACGGAGCCGAATATGCTATGCTGTAATAGTGGAGATGTCTCGCGTGGCGCATCGTCATTCTGAGCGCCAGCGAAGAATCTTTTCGAGAAGCTCGTCATTCTGAGGCGAAGCCATGTCGTCATTCTGAGCGCCAGCGAAGAATTTTTTCGAGTAGCGCGTCATTCCGGACGAAGCCACGTCGTCATTCTGAGCGCCAGCGAAGAATCTTTTCGAGTAGTGCGTCATTCTGAGGCGAAGCCACGTCGTCATTCTGAGGCGAAGCCGAAGAATCTCCTCGATCAGATTATTCGGTGAGATCCTTCGGTTGCTTCGCTCCCTCATGATGACAACTATTTCCCGAAGATGTTAGTGACGCTGTTGCTATAGCTCTTTGAGACGGGGATTTCTATGTGTTCAGCGACGTCAAGCTCGATGCTGATGCCGTCTTTCTTCTTTTTGATGGCCGCAATGTGGTCAAAATTAACCATATACGATCTGTGGCATCTGATTACCGACGTCCCCTCGAAGGACTGCTCCACATTCTTCATCGTATTTCTCAGGAGATATTCAATGACCGAGCCGTTATTGAGATAGAATATGCTTACATAGTTGTCGGCAGAGGCAAGATAGAGGAGGTTCGCTCTCTTGATTGAGAGTTTCATCTCGTTTCTCTCGTCATAGAAGGCGATGATAGCGGCAATGGAATTTTCCTGATCCCGCTGCTCCTTAATCTTCTTCAAGAGCCTTGTCTTTTCGTCATAGGAGAAGTAGAGATAGGCGATTATGTACGGGATAAGGAGAATCAAAGTGGTCATTTTCAGAGCGGTGCCGAATCGTTCAAAAAAGCCCATTTGGTGGATGACCGTGTATGACAATCCGCTGTAGCTGGCGGCGAGCACTATAATCTCCACCATAAGCCATGGGGTGAACATCCACCATTTGATGGCATTTTTCTTTGAATAAAGATACAGGAATGCTCGGCTTGCTGCCATCACCACCAGCCCTATGAGCACGAGTGCACACGAGGCGAAGAAGAAAAGGAAATCGGAGAGGTCAGGATATTGTGTCTTAAACCAGGAAGTTGTTCCGAAAGGCTGATACCAATTGATGAACAGCAGTGCAAAGACGGCGGTAAATATCACCAAAGAGGTGATATTCTGTTTCTTATATAAGAACTGCGGTATATTCTCTTTCCAAAAATCCATTTTGCAAAAATAATTATTTATACATTTGCAGCCAAATTTTGAAAACAATATAACTTATGGCAAAAGGGATATACACTATTTTGCTGCTTCTGGTATCAAACAGCTTTATGACACTCGCCTGGTACGGGCACCTCAGATTCGGGACAGACAAGCTGCTCCCAAAGTGGGGACTTTTCGGAATCATCCTCATCAGTTGGCTCATAGCGTTCTTTGAATATTGCGCCCAAGTGCCGGCAAACCGACTCGGATTTCAAGGGAACGGAGGTCCGTTTTCGCTTATTCAACTGAAAGTGATTCAAGAAGTTATAACGCTGATGGTGTTTGTGGTGTTCTCTGCTATTTTCTTTAAGACAGAGACATTGCAATGGAACCATTTCGTGGCGTTCCTGCTCCTTGTAGGGGCGGTCTATTTCGTGTTTATGAAATAGGCTATTTTTTCTTGATGAGGAATACGTCCTCACCATCTTCTTTGAAGTAGTAATTCTCGCGGGCAAACATTTCGAGCGTGTCTTTGTTGCTCCCCATCTGCTCTATCTTTTCGTCAAGTGCCTTTATCTCTTTTTTGTAGTAGAGTTCCTGGCGTTTTTGACTGCGGATTGTGGAGAGGCTTTCGTGAAGGACGCGGACATTGTTTCTGTCTGTGAA
The DNA here is from genome assembly GCA_021443605.1 of Bacteroidales bacterium. GTDB lineage: Bacteria > Bacteroidota > Bacteroidia > Bacteroidales > UBA932 > Equibacterium. Next base: position 2,857 of record JABUTQ010000093.1, read on the forward strand.
GCAAACTATAACGAGAAAGACGAGCGTGGCTATGACGTACTTGTTTATCAAGATTCTGAAAAACAAGTTTTTACCGCGTAGTGTGTCTATCTTTTCCTTGAATCTGCCCATCAATTTTGAATATTGATGCGCGAAGTTATGTATAATAAGATTATCTTTGAGAAAAAAATATGAAAAATAATTATTTCAATTATCATATCCCAAGTCTCAAACAGTCATGGGGGCTGGTGCTTGTCTTTATTGCGGCATCTGTGTTGGCATCACCTATACAGGTGGTTACAAACGGATTGTCTATTCCTTATGCAGTCTCTTTTCTGCTGATATTCGGCTGGGTGTTGCTCCAAGGCAAAATCTGTTTCAATGCGGGCGGATTACCGTTGCGCATCAATATGCCCGATTTCGGCAAAATGAATCCCGTGTCGTTTTTTGTGATTCTTGCCCTTGTTGTGCTCTCCATTGGTGTACTCGTGGAGCCGATAGCATCGCTTATCCCTATGCCTGATGCAATCAAAGAACTTTTTGAAAAGGTTTTCGACTCAGAAAAGCCTATGGATCTGGTGGTTTCCACGACTTTGCTTGCCCCGATTTGTGAGGAACTTTTCTGCAGAGGCTTGATTCTGCGTGGACTCCTGGCACGGATAAGCCCAACTAAAGCCATCCTCTGGTCTGCCTTCATTTTCGCATTCATCCATATGAACCCCTGGCAGGCAATCCCCGCATTCGCCCTCGGATGTTTCTTCGGATGGATTTACTACAGGACACATTCAATCTGGGCCTGTATCTTCATGCATTTTGTAAATAACGGAATGTCATCTTTGATGATGCTGATTCTCCCTGACATGGAAACGGATGCAACTTTTGCAGAAGTTCTTTCAGCCGGAAATTATGCAGCCTTGCTCGCTGTATCGGCTGCAGTTCTGGTGGGCGGCATAATTCTTTTGAATAAAAAATTGAAATCCAATGAAGAAATTATATCCTTTAAAGTTCAGGCCAATACTCAAGAGTAGGGTGTGGGGCGGCCCGAGGATCGTCAAAGAATATGGAAGGGAGGCGGAAGAGGGCGCAGATGCTTCTCACATAGGGGAGTCGTGGGACTTGTGCGATATGCCTGATTGTGAGTCGATTGTGGAGAATGGCTTTCTTGAGGGGAACGATATCGCTGATATTCTTGAGACTTATCTCGGGGATTTGGTCGGTGATAAAGTTTTTGAGTACTACGGACTCCAATTCCCTCTGTTGGTGAAGATTCTCGACATAGACGGAGCGATATCTTTGCAGGTGCATCCGAACGACGAGATAGCAGCCGAGAGATATGATGCATACGGGAAGGAAGAAGTGTGGTATGTTCTTGATGCCAAGAAAGATGCGTGTGTCTATATGGGATTTCGCAGAGATGTTTCAGTGGCGGAGTTTTACGAGAAGTGTAAAAACGGCACGGCAATAGAGCTGTTGAATGTATTCCATCCCAAGAAAGGGGACTGCTTTATTGTGAAGCCCGGCACCGTTCACGCAGCGTCGGGGGGTATTCTGCTCAGCGAGATTCAGGAGCCTTCCGACTTAACTTTCCGCCTGTACGACTGGGGGCGTGAGCTCAATCCCGCAACTGCCCGCGAGATGCACCTCGAAGAGGCGATAGACTGCATCAACTATAATAAGTTTGATGTGGAGAATTGTTACATAAAAGGGGTGAAAGACAACAGGCACATATATGAGGGGGAGCATTTCAATATCACAAATATCGCATTATCAGATACTTATCATATTTATACCGATAACTTCAAGAGCTGCATCGCGTATATATGCACCGAGGGTGAGGCGTTGATTCAGGTGGTGAATGAAAAGGGGAATGAAATCTATCCGCTGAAGCGGGGAGAGATTATTTTAATCCCGGCCACTATGTCTGACTTTTTCGTATCGCCCAAGGCTGTGGGAACCAATTTGTTGGAAGTCAGTTTCCCGGAGCATCATGAAGAGGATTTGTATGTGGATCCTTCTGTGGCTGCAAGTTGCGGCGACGAGGATTGCGATTGTGACGAGGCGGACTGCGATGACGATGAGTGTGATTGCGGACACGGACATCACCACGGCCACCACCATCACGAGTGCGGCTGCGGTCACCATCATTAAAATCTTATACTATGGCAGGAACGACGAGAATAGACAAATATCTTTGGGCAATCAGGGTCTTCAAGACCAGGACAGATGCCACTGATGCCTGCAAGGGCAACAAAGTGACTGTAAACGGAGCCGACATAAAACCTTCAAAAGAGATTAAGGCCGGAGACGTGATAGTTGTGAGAAAGGGTGCCATACACTTCACTTACAAGGTGTTGGCTACTTTGGAAAAGAGGGTTGGGGCGAAAGATGTCACGAACTATGCCGAGAATCTCACTCCCGAATCGGAGCTTGCGAAACTGCATGCTCCAGTTGAAACTTTCTTTGTGAAGAGGGATCGCGGAGCTGGACGCCCGACAAAAAAAGAGCGCCGCCAGATGGACGGGCTCTATTCTGATTTCTCCGCTGAATTTGCCGGCGGCTGGGATGATGTCGATGATGAAGACGATGAATGATTCTGCTCCTTCGGCTTCTGCTTGGAAGTGTTGAATTTGTTCATTGTCCTGTCAACTCCCTCCAAAACAAATCCCTTGACTGCTTCTCCTGCACGCTCCAACAACTCGGGGAGGGCACGTTTTTCCTCCAGCATCAGTTCTCCGAGGACAAAATCTATCTGTCCGCCGGGGGCGAAACCGTTTCCGATTCCCATCCTCATACGGGGATATTCATCGCTTATCAGGCTGTAATCGATACTTTTAAGGCCGTTGTGGCCGCCTGCGCTCCCTTTTTTGCGGATGCGGATGGTCCCGAAGGGGAGGGCGAGGTCGTCAACCACCACCAAAAGATTCTCCAAGGGGATGTTCAGCTTCTTTACCCAATAACTGACCGCTTTGCCGCTGAGATTCATGTAGGTAGAGGGCTTGAGGAGTGTCACTGTGTGCCCTTTGAGCCTAAGCTCGGCGATGCTGCCGTAACGATCCGGCGTAAAAGAGATATTGGATGCCGCAGCGAGGGCATCCAATACCATAAATCCTAAATTATGTCGGGTGGCAGCGTATTCTGCGCCGATGTTACCCAATCCTGCGATCAAGTACTTCATCCCGAATAATCTCCTTGTTATTCAGCAGCGGCTGCAGCCGAGTTGCGGGTAGCCCTAACTGAGCAAACGATTGTGCTCTTGGGGCTTACAATCTCGATTCCTTCGAAGTGGAGGTCGCCTGCGTTGATGCGCTTTCCGAGCTTGAGGGTTGTGATGTCAACCGGAAGTTCATCGGGAAGATTTGCAACAAGACCTTTTACGCGAAGCTTGCGGACAGCTACGTTGAGCTTACCACCCTGCTTTACACCTTCTGAGTTACCGAAGATGCGTACGGGAACTTCGATTGAAATGGGCTTGTCGGTTGTAATTGCCAAAAAGTCAGCGTGAAGAGCCTTGTCGGTTACAGGATGATACTGCACTTCGTGAAGAATTGCAAGAATCTCTTTGCCCTCAACGTTGAGGTTGATGATGTGAGAGAAAGGAGTGTCGGTTACAGTCTGGAGCTCTTTCTCGTCAACTGAGAAGGTGAGGTTCTCTATGCCGCTTCCATAAACTACGCAAGGAACATTACCTGCTCTGCGAATGCTTTTTACGCCAGCTTTGTTGCTGATTGTACGGTTTTTACCGTTAAGAGTGATTTGCTTCATTGTGTTGATTTAAAATGTGTTACTCAGACAACCCCTGTGGTTGTCCCCATTGCACCAAAACCGAATTCCGGTTTTTAGCGGCGCAAAAGTAGTTAAATTTTTCATATTCTTCTAAATTTGCATATAAATTTTGCCGAATGATATATTTATTTTAATTTTGTTTTAATTAATAATAATTCAAATTTAGAAGTTATGAAAAAGAAATGGATTTGCACAGTGTGCGGTTATGTACACGAAGGACCTGAGGCTCCTGAAAAATGCCCTCTCTGCAAGGCTCCCAAGGATAAATTCAAAGAGATGCCGGCTGAAGGCGGTCTCGTATGGGCTGACGAACACGTTATCGGCGTAGCTAAGGGTTGCGACGAAGAAGTGTGGAAAGGATTGAACGATCACTTCAACGGCGAATGCTGCGAAGTTGGCATGTACTTGGCAATGAGCCGTCAGGCAGACCGCGAAGGTTATCCTGAGATTGCAGAGGCTTTCAAGCGTTATGCTTTTGAAGAGGCAGAACATGCTGCAAAATTTGCAGAGCTCATCGGTGAGGTTGTTTGGGATACAAAGACCAACGTCAAGAAGAGAATGGAAGCTGAGTGCGGTGCTTGCGACAGCAAGAAGAAGATTGCCGCAAAGGCAAAACAGCTTGGCTATGATGCTATACACGACACCGTTCACGAGATGGCAAAAGACGAGGCACGTCACGGAAAGGGCTTTGAAGGTCTCTACAAACGCTATTTCGAGAAATAAAATTCTCAAGATAAATTAAGAGCGCACCCGACAAGGGTGCGCTCTTTTTATTGCGAAAACAAATAATAACTTCACAGATATGAAAGCCCTATCTATAGTGTGGCCAGCGGTCTCATTAATCTTAATAATTGCCGGATTGATAATTATATCTCGCCACGAACGAAATAGTAAGAAAGGCAAAATAGGCTACCTCTTGTTAACAATTGGAAGCTTCCTATCGGCAGCTTATTTTTTCACATTACTTTTAATCAAGTAATTTCGATATCTTGACCAAATCAGAAACAAAAATGCAATGAATGGCAGAGTCTTGAGTTTGTTATATGAAGAACACGTTGGACTGTTCAAGCAGGTCCAACTTGACATACAAGTAACATACAGGAGGACATCCCGTCTCAGCTTGCGGGTGGGCAAATACGGGGATGTGCGCGTTTCTGCACCGTTCGGATTCCCCAAAAAAGAGATTGAGAGATTTGTCGAGGAACGGAAAGAGTGGATAACGGAAGCGCAGGAGCGAATGAAGAAACGATTGGAGAAGTGTGACGCGTTTTACAGCCAGCTCCCGTTGGGCACACGACAAGAGCGTAAGGAGGCCGTGGAGAGGATGAATGCCATAATCACGCCTTTAGTGGAGCGATATTCAAAGCTGATGGGGATTCAGCCGTCCGGAATCTCATATAAGGCCACCATTTCGAAATGGGGCTCGTGTGCAACAAAAACCGGCCAGATTCAGTTTAGCATTTACCTTCTCCTGCTGCCTGAATGGTGTATTGAACACATTGTGGTTCACGAACTTGCACACCTTATAGAACCAAGCCATGGTGCAAGGTTCTATAAGGTGATGGATCAATTTTTCCCAAGGTGGCGGCAAGCGCGAAAGGAGACAAGGCGCATCAGTCGTATGGAGGCGGAGGAATAACCGAGAGGCAAACTTCTGTCGATCATACGTTTATGTATGATTTCAAGGCGTTTACGTATTCTTCGAATGCCTTTCTTCCCGTGTCGGTGATGCGGCAGACCGTGTGTGTGCGTTTGCCCAGGAAGCCTCGTTCCACCTCAATATACTCCGCTTGTGTCAGCTTGTCAATCTGGACGCTGAGGTTGCCGGC
>JABUTQ010000126.1 GCA_021443605.1 Bacteroidales bacterium
GCCGACAATCCCACTTTCCACGCTACAATCGGATGGGATTGGATTCCTACCGTAAGGGGCAGAAACATAGGTATTTGGAACGATGTGAAGTTTGTTTCAAAACCCGATATGGTCACTATTGACGATGTATTTGTGACCACAGACCTGCCCTTGCCATCAACCGATTATGCCGATATTTATGCCTCTGTGCAGTTGACAAACCACTCATCCACAGCCCCATCTGCGGGAAGAATCAATGTGGATTATGGCGGTCTCAAGTGGGGAAAGGATTTTGAACTTGCTCCCAATCAAAGCATTGAATTGGAGTTGGATCCGGCTAAATTGGATAATCCGAAACTCTGGTGGCCGGCAGGATATGGGGAGCCATATCTTTATGATGTTGAAATACAATGTGTTATAGATGATATAGTGGTTGATCTTCGTAAATTCAAATCGGGTGTGCGGAAGATGAGTTACACAACGGACAATAATATCCTCGACCTCTATATAAACGGTCGCCGACTCATCTGCAACGGCGGCAACTGGGGCTATCCGGAGATTAATCTCAATTACAGAGAGAGGGAATATGACATTGCCGTGGCATATCACGCAGATATGAATTTCACTATGATTCGAAACTGGGTGGGGATGACGGGCGATGAAGAGTTTTTTGAGGCGTGTGACCGTCACGGAGTTATGATTTGGCAGGATTTCTGGCTGGCCAACCCTTGGGACGGCCCTGATCCGGATGACGAGGCGATATTCTGCCGTAATGCAACCGATTTCGTAAAGAGAATCCGCAATCACCCGGCCATCGCTTTGTATGTCGGGCGCAACGAAGGTTATCCTCCCGCAAGCCTCAATTCCAAACTTGAGAACATTGTAAACACTTGTCATCCGGGCATTTTCTATATTCCCAATTCTGCAGATGATATGGTGAGTGGTCACGGCCCGTATCGTGCTCTTCCCGTCGATGAATATTTCAGTACCGGCGAAGGGAGAAATACTCTTCACAGCGAGCGCGGTATGCCAAACGTGATGACTGCCGAGAGTATGAGGATGATGCTTGACGAAAAGGATTGGTGGCCTCAGACAAGTATTTGGGGCATACACGATTACACGATGGAGAACGCGCAGAGTTGCGCCACTTTCAACTCAATGGTTTCCAATGCGTTCGCAGAGCCTTCCGGCCTTGATGAATTTACATCGTGGGCGCAGTGGATAAATTATAATGGCTACAGGGCAATGTTTGAATCCCGCAGTTGGAACCGCAAGGGGCTCCTTATCTGGATGAGCCACTCATGCTGGCCTTCGATGGTGTGGCAGACATACGATTACTATTTTGAGCCGACTGCCGCCTATTTCGGAGCAAAGAAAGGCTCTGCTCCGATTCGAATCCAATGGAATCCCGTTTCAAAAAATGTGGAGGTGGTGAACAACAACGCCTCCGATATGGATGGTCTTACGGCAAACGTCAAGGTTCTGACATACAACGGAAAAGAACTTTACAACGGGGATGCCTATTTGGACAGCAAAGAAGATTCTACAACTCCTATAATGCTCTTGTCGTTTGATATTGAGGGAATTACAAATACTTATATCATCAAGCTCACATTAAAACAGGGGGATAGGATTGTGGCTGACAATTTATACGTGGAATCTCTTGACGGTAAGGGACAATATAAGGAGCTGCTCTCTCTGCCGAAGGCTGCGCTGTCTGTCGGGAAGGAGATGAAGTTGGAAAACGGTACTTGGAAAGTTGATATCACAATTACAAATGATTCCGATATTCCGGCATATATGGTTCGTTTGAAGACAATTGGCTCGAAGTCGGGTGAGAGGATCCTTCCGGTATTTTATCAGGACAACTATTTCTCTCTTCTTCCGGGAGAAAAGAAGATTGTGAAGATTCATTTCAAGCAGGAAGATTGCCGTGGAGAGTGTCCGGATATAGGAATCAGTGGCTTCAATATGTAAAATAAAACGACAACCCGGGACTCGTAATTGAGCTCCGGGTTGTCCGTATATGAACATTCAAACTTTTAGAAATTTAAACCTACTGAGAGATAGAAGGTTACGGATTTTGTAAGGCTTGAATACGCTACATCGATGAATGCGGGGCCGATAGGGAGTTTTTCCGTAAGACGCAGACCTGCGGTCCAAGAATCTGAGGCTGACAACATACTTCCGTATGTTGTATACTCACCCAGTTTGAATGCAGGGTAGAAGATGTTTTCTAAACTTGACGCATTCCTCTGGTATGCTCCGATGACTCCCACATAGTGGGTCTTGAAGATATTGTAACGGAGTTCGGCATTTCCAACGAGAACGAAGTTACGAAGAAGTTCAGGTTTTGTAACGCCAAACATAGGCAACTGCTGTTCAAAAGTACTTCCGGCAACCTGACCTCCCACATAGTTGAGGTACAGCATATCGTAGCAACTTAAAATTTGATCATATTCATAGTAGGCTTTTCCAAAATATGCCCTGCCATAAATCTGAGGAGTGAAAGTAAGTCTGTCAGTGATTGGAATGTAAGACTTGAACTTGAGCATTACGTCACCGATTTTATCCGTATTTTTCGCGTTGCGCATATTGAGGAACCTGTAATGGCCGCCGAAATCCAATTCAATGCCTTTTGTCGGCAAGATGAAGTTGTCTCTGGTATCGACAAGCAATTTTCCGAATGCTCCCAGATAAGGAGTGCTCGTTCCCTGTGAAGACAATACGAAATCCCCTTCTGTATAAAGGTTTCCGGCAAGGAACTGATCGTACTCAATTCCGACCTGCATATCCCAGAACTTTGTATAAAGACCTGACATATAGAATTTTGCATTGTTTCTTACCAATCTTGCAATACCCCAGTTGTCACCACCTTCATATATTGGCGACTGCGTCTTTCCAATGAAATATTCAAGTGTGAATTTAGGTGTGTACATATTCCCATAAGACCCCTTGATGTCAAGATAAGGATTGTATCCAATCTTTGCCGTGATGTCGAGTTGGGGTTCCACAAGCCTGTGTGAGTTGAGACCAAAGTTCACCAGCAGTGAAACGGCTTCAGAAACATCACCCCTGAATGCGAGACGCAAACCGCTTGGGGCTTTTGGCTGGAGTTTTACGTTAACATCGTATTCGTTTGAAAGCGTGTCTTTTTCAATTGAGTAACTTACTTTTGTATAGTTGTTTGTACCATACATAATCGCGAGGTTCTCGTCAAGTTGCGCTCCGGTCATTTCAGTTCCAACCTTTTTCTTGAGTTGTGATTTCCAGAGCAGCCATCTTTCTTCCTTCTCTGACACGCCATGAAGGTCTATGCTTCTGATTCTGAGGAGGTCTGTGTTGGCATTAGATGCTTTCGGGGCATTGAGATGTGGCTCTGCCGCCTCTCCCCATTTTGCCAGCCTGTTCTTTAGCCTTTGAAGAGTATCTCTCTGTTTTTCAGCTGCCTTATATCCATTGGCAATCAACATCGCAATACTCTCTTTGTCAAAGCTGAGTGTGCCGGCACCACCCAGGTCAGGCTTGATGAATATATCGCTCATTTCGATGTTCTTGGTGGCGTTCTTTGACGTGATGACACCCAAAAGCCTGCCAAGTATCCCAAATGCGGATTGGAGTTTTTCCGGTTTGGATTTGAGCTCTGCACCAACCATCACCGCGATGATGATGTCTGCACCCATCTCCTTGCAGACATCGATGGGGATGTTGTTGAGCATGCCTCCATCGACAAGCACCATACCGTCCATATATACAGGAGCGAAGAGCCCAGGGATGGACATACTCGAACGGATTGCAAGGGGAAGATTTCCTTTGCGGAAGACTATGGCTTCACCTGAAACGAGGTCGGTCCCCACGCAGGCATAGGGGATAGGCAGGTCGTTGAAGTCGATATTTCCCTGATAACCGAGAGCGAGAGAGTTGAATAGGTTTTCAAGGTTGTTTCCACTAACAATTCCACCGGGAATCGAGTTAAGCAAAGAAACCGAATCAATATGACTTCCGGTTTTGAATGGGATGTCAAGAAGGTAACTGCTCTTTTTCTGTCTCTGTTGAAACGAGAGCTTGCTGAGATTTACCTCGTCTTTCATATACTTTGGCCAATCCATTTCTGAAATGATTGCGTCCATTTCAGCTGAAGTGTAGCCAAGGGCGAAAAGGCCTCCGATAATAGATCCCATACTGGTTCCTGCAACGTAATCGATAGGGATGCCGATCTCTTCAATCATTCTGATGACGCCGATATGGGCTGAACCTTTTGCACCTCCACCGGAAAGTACCAGACCGATTTTGGGGCGTTCGTCTGATTGGAGCGCGTCTTCATTTACAACTATGAGACTTACGCCTTCTTTAACTTCTGTAGTAGTGCTTGTTGTCTTGTCTTCGGTCGCTGAAACTGGAAGAATCATCACGCAAAGCAAGAGGGTGGCAAAAAGATGCTTCATTATGTAATAAATTTATTGAATAACGAATTAAATTACGAAATAAACTGCAAATGTACTCTTTTTTTTAACAATAAGAGTATTTTTGTCTAACTTTGTTTTCTCAACAAACATCAAATAATGACGTTATGAAATATGTATGCGACGTATGCGGGTGGGAATATGACCCCGCAGTAGGTGATCCTGACAACGGCATTCAGCCGGGAACATCATTTGAGGATCTTCCTGCAGATTTTGTATGCCCTCTTTGCGGAGTAGGTAAGGAAGATTTTTCCAAGGCATAATGATTTTATTCCTTACAGGAAGCCCTTGCAGGAAGGGCGAAGACCACTTTACCTCTGACAACGGCTTTTTATTCGAAGTGAATGAGGCTGTTGCGGAGGTATTGTCTTTAAGGGGCAATAGCCGGTCGCCCGCGATTTTGCTTGTGAGTGCCGCTCCCGATGACGATGCGTACAACCGGGACGTGTTTGCCTCTATGAAAGAGTGCATTGACCGCTCCGGGATTGCATACCGCAGTTTTGTTATGCTCAAAAGGGACAACTCCGCTTCTGTTGCTGAACTTGTGCGCCAAAGCGAGGTGGTTTTCCTTTGCGGTGGCCACGTCCCCACACAAAACCGTTTCTTTCACGAAATAGGGCTGAAGGAGGTTTTGAAAGGGTATGACGGGGTTGTGATAGGATGCAGTGCCGGTTCTATGAATTGTGCGGAGGATGTCTATTCGCATCCTGAACTCCCCGGCGAATCGGTGGATCCCACATACAGACGGCATCTTAAAGGGCTGGGACTTACCGACATAAACCTCGTTCCCCATCTTGAGGATATACAGGACGCCTTCCTTGACGGTCGTCGTCTTGTGACAGATATAATATTGAATGACAGCGAAGTGCGCCGGTTCTATCTAATCCCGGACGGGGTATATGTCCTTGTCCGTGACGGGCGCAGTTATCTTCGCGGAGAATCATATTTGATTGAAAATAAACGAATAACAAAATTCAGTGCAGAAGGAAGCACTGTTCCGATTATGAACGTAATTTTTATTTCCCCCCATTTTCCAGAGACTTACAGCCATTTCTGTGCAACCCTTCACCAAAACGGAGCAATGGTATTTGGCATAGGTGATACCCCATACGACAATCTTTGTGCAGAGTTGAAGTCTTCTCTTGATGAATATTACAGAGTCGATGACCTTGAAGATTACGATCAAGTGTATCGTGCCGTGGCTTTTCTTTCGTTCAAGCACGGCCGCATAGATTGGATTGAGTCAAACAATGAGTATTGGCTTGAGCAGGATGCCCGTCTGAGAAGCGATTTCAATATCACGACAGGCATCAAGAGCGAAAGGATAGACGATATCAAGGAGAAATCGGCGATGAAGAAGTTTTACAAGGCCGGTAACATCCCCACTGCCCGACAGATAAAAGGGTCGGAGGGGCTCGATGCCGTCCTTGAATTTGCAAAACTCACTGGTTATCCGATAATTGCAAAGCCGGACAACGGCGTTGGAGCGGCCGGCACCTGCAAACTCCATTCGGACAAGGAGGTTTCAGATTATTTCAAGAACTATCCCGCGGATGCCGTGGCAAGTGTTGTGGAAGAGTTCATTACCGGCAGTATAGTTTCATACGATGCGGTGATTGATTCCAAGTGCGAGCCGATTTTCGAATCGATGTCATATTTCCCTGTTCCCATTATGAATATCGTAAAGGACAAGATGGACATAAATTATTGGGTAGAGAAAGATATTGACCCGAAACTCAGGGAGATAGGTCGTCGTACCGTAAAAGCATTCGGAGTGGGTTCGCGTTTTGTCCATTTTGAGTTCTTCAAGCTCGACAAGGCTCGTAAGGGGCTGGGCAAGAAGGGAGATTATATCGGCTTGGAGGTGAACATGCGTCCCGCAGGCGGCTATACCCCCGATATGATGGATTATGCCCACAGCACTGACGTGTATAAGATTTGGGCGGATATGGTGGCTTTTGACGAGTGTCATACCAATCAGGGTGAACAGTATTTCTGTGCATACGCCGGGAGGAGAGATTTTAAGAAATATGCTCATTCTCATGAAGACATAATGGCAAAATATGGTGCGATGATGGCAAAGGCAGAGAGGATGCCCGAAGCTCTCTCATCTGCACTTTGCGATATGGCATATATTGCTAAATTTACAGAAAGGGAACAAATGCAGGAATTTTTTGCCTATATTGGGGAATAGTTGTTTCTATGGCATAGAATTTGTTATAAATTTCATTCGGTTTAGATGTACTATTGACAGGTTTGTGACGATGATCTCCGTGTTCGTTCACGGTGATTTTCTTCAAAGTTGACTTACAAAATATTTTACCTGAAAGTTTATATTTGTAAGTATATGTCGTCAGCTAATGTTAAAGAGTTTAAACTATCGTGGTTTATTTAGTGTTGTGCCTTGAGACTATTCTCAAGGCACTTTTTTTGTCAAGTTTGTTATTCCGCCCGTTTGTTTGTAATTTCGCCGACTGATTTTTAGTGGTTATGATAGACAGACGACAGGTTTATTGGGATAATTTGTATGTAAAGGGAGAGATATCTTCTTTCGTTTTGCCCGGGAAAGTGGAGGAGTTTCACGTGATGCTCCACGCGGAGCCCCGTGGCGATAGTTTTGAAAGTCAGTTGGGGAGAATCCGTCAAGCTGAGCGTCTATTGTTCGAAGAGAGCCCTTTAAAAGGGGGCGCAATGGTGTTCAAACGCTGTTTCATCAGTGATGCTGCAAATCAGCATTCGCTTGTCCCAAAGGAAGATACGTCTGCCGTTTCCGTAATTCAGCAACCGGTTCTGGATGGAAGTAAAATAGCAGTTTGGATTTATGCCGTAAAAGGTGCTTCGGTTTGCAGTCTCTCCGGAGCAACTTTGGTCGAGCATAATGGTTATCGACACATCTACAAGATGGGGATAGCCGATTCAAATGGAGATTCTTATTCCCAAACCAATTCAGTGATGGACACCTATGGCCGCCTTCTGTCGGAGTTCAATGCCGACATTGCCTCAAACTGCATACGCACCTGGTTCTATGTGAGGGATGTAGATACTCAATATCAGGGAATGGTGAAGGCGAGAAAAGAGAAATTTGCCGGAATGGGGCTTACGGAAAAGACACACTATATCGCCAGTACGGGGATAGGAGGGGTGCCCTCTGTTCCAAATGCGATTGTGCAGCTTGATGCTTATGCACTCACCGGCTTCAATTCACTGCAACAGAATTATTTGTATGCATATTCCCATCTGAGCCCAACGCACGATTACGGAGTGACATTCGAGCGGGGAACTTACATCGAATACGGCGACAGAAAGCATCTTTTCATCAGCGGCACAGCCAGTATTGACAACCGCGGCGACGTTGTTCATCCCGGAGATGTGGCAAAGCAGACCTTCAGGATGTGGGAGAATGTTGAAAAACTCCTTGAAGAGGGTGGTAGTGGCTTTGAAGATATTATGCAAATTATTGTATATCTGAGAGATATGGGCGATTATGCCACTGTGAGAAAAATGTTCGAGGAGCGCTTTTCTTGTGTTCCTGCCGTATATACCCTTGCACCTGTGTGCCGCACCGGGTGGCTTGTTGAGATGGAGTGCATCGCCATCTCCCGCAATGGGAATCCTCAATTCCGTGACTTTTAATTTTGT
>JABUTQ010000252.1 GCA_021443605.1 Bacteroidales bacterium
TCCGATGCGATACTTGAAGTCTCTTTTATCGGTTATGTAACAAAGGTTGTCCCCCTTGCAGGGCAAACCTATGTGGAAATCACACTCGAAGAGGACAATTTCTTCCTCGATGAACTTGTGGTTGTCGGATACGGCGTTCAGAAAAAGAGTGTTGTTTCGGCAGCTATCTCATCAATCACTTCAGAAGACTTGAAGAAAACGGCTCATACCCGTATTGATAATCTCCTCCAGGGTATGACTTCCGGCGTAACGGTGACATCTACCTCGGGTGCCCCTGATTCAGGATCACAGATTCGCGTCCGCGGTATCGGTACAATCAACAATTCAGAGCCTCTCTATATCGTTGACGGTATGCCTGTTGGCGGTATCGACTACCTCAACCCGAACGACATTGAGCGTATCGAGGTGTTGAAAGATGCCGCTTCGGGAGCCGTTTATGGAGCTCGCGCCGCCAACGGTGTAATCCTCGTTACCACAAAGCAGGGTTCAAAGGGCAAGACATCGGTTTCTTACGACTTCTCTTACGGTCTCCAGAATCCCTGGCGCAAACCTCAGGTGCTCAATGCCACTGAGTATGCCATAATGATGAACGAAGGCTACATCAACAACGGACAGGTTCCCCTTTACGACAATCCTTACAAGTATGGACAGGGAACTGACTGGGTATCAGCAATATTCAATAACAATGCCCCTGTGATGAAGCACGACTTGAGCATCAATGGCGGTAACGACAGGATACAGTTTACCACATCTGCAGGTTATCTCACTCGTGAAGGTACAATCGGCGGTAACTACGGCCGTGCAAACTACGACCGTTTCACTCTTCGTCAGAGCTTGAATGCAACCCTCTTTGACGCTTCGCAGGACAGGAACTGGCTCAACAAGATGACCATTCAGACCAGCGCTTCTTACGCTCACATCAACTCTACCGGTATCTCCACCAACTCTGAGTACGGCTCTCCTCTCGGATCTGCAATCGGAATGTCTCCGCTCGAGACCATCTTTGCGGATGATGCAACAGTTCAGGGATACAAGGCTGCTCTCACTGAAAAACAGTTCGATGCCCTCATCAAAGACAAGAACGGCCGTTATTATACAGTAGTTGACGGTGTGAAGTACAACGAGCAGAGCAACCCTCTGGCAATGCTCGACCAGCCCGGCACGAAATATTGGACAGACAAGTTCGTTGCCAACGGAAACGTAGAGCTCCAGATTTGGGACGGTCTCAAGTTCCGTTCTCAGGTCGGTATCGATATGGCATTCTGGGGAAATAGCGGATACAGCCTTCCTTACTATCTCTCTTCAAAGAACTACAGAATTGAAACTGTCACATCTACAACTACATACGACAAAGACGGCAATCCTGTGGTAACAGAGAAAACAAACTATGCCACAGGTGCATCGCAGGAAATGAACCGCTCTCTCACCTGGCAGGTTGAAAACATCCTCTCTTACAACAAAGATTTCGACAAACATGGTCTTTCAGTGATTCTCGGTCAGAGTGCCCTTTCTTCTACATCTTCAAATGTAGGCGCTTCTGCAAATGGTCTGATGTATCCGTACGATCCTTATAAGATCTCCGTTAACAACACATTGGGACAGGCCATCAACGGCGACCGCAATGGTTGGGGCTCTTGGAACTCAATCCCTTACAGACTGATATCTTACTTCGGTCGTGCGTCATACAACTATGATTCTCGCTATATGGCTGAAGTTACAGTCCGCGGTGATGCTTCAAGCCGCTTCGGAGACAATCACAAATGGGGCGTATTCCCTTCAGTATCTGCAGCTTGGAATATCAAGAACGAAGCATTTATGCAAGATGTCACCTGGCTCTCTACTTTGAAGCTTCGTGCTTCGTGGGGTGTCAACGGTAACGATGCCATCGGTAACTTCACATACGCAGTTTATATGAACTCCGGCAACAACTATCCTTTCGGTTCGGGCGCAAACGGCTCTGAAGTCATCAACATCGGTTCAAAACCTTCCGGTCTTGCCAACCCCGACGTAAGATGGGAAGAGTCGAGACAGACCGACATCGGTCTCGATATGTCGTTCTTCAACAGCCGTTTGACTTTCAATTTCGACTGGTACAACAAGAAGACTGCAGGTATGCTTCTCTCACTCCCTGTACCGGGATATGCAGGCGACTCGTCACCTGTGGGCAACCTCGGCGACATGATCAACCGCGGTGTTGAATTTGAACTCGGATGGCGCAGCCAGGCAGGAGAGTTCTCATACCATATCTCTGCAAATGCCACATACAACCGCAACAGGCTCACATACCTCGGTGACGATTCTACAGACCTCTATGGTTCGAGCCACAAGATTGGTCAGCTTACCCGCGGATCTATCGGACTTCCTTTCCCTTATTTCTACGGATACGTTGCAGACGGAATCTTCCAGAACGAAGCTGAAGTTCTGGCTCACACAAACAAAGAAGGTGGCCTTCTTCAGCCGAATGCAACCCCCGGTGACGTCCGCTTCAAGGACATCGACGGCAACGGCATTCTCGATGACAAGGACCGTACTTATATCGGCAAAGGTATTCCCGACTGGACATTCGGTGTGAACCTCGGCTTCGAATGGAAGGGCATCGATTTCAATATGCTACTCCAGGGACAGGCCGGCGTACAGGCATTCAATGTGACTCGCCGTACTGACCTTTACTATATCAACCTTCCCAAGACTATTCTCAACCGTTGGACAGGAGAGGGCTCTACAAACGTATATCCCAAGTTTGAGTTTACATCCGCAAACGAGAACTATCGCGTTTCAAACCTTTGGGTAGAAGATGCTTCGTTCCTTCGCGCCCGTAATGTACAACTCGGCTATACTCTTCCCAACCGCCTCACCAGCAAGATTTTCGTCTCAAGATTCAGAATCTATGTGCAGGCAGAGAATCTCTTCACTCTCACCAGATACTCAGGCTGCGACCCCGAAGTTACCGGTGGTAACGGATTCGGCACTGAGCTCGGTATCGACCGCGGTGTATATCCTCAGAACCGTACTTTCACTTTCGGTCTCAACTTAACATTCTAAATTGGAGGATGATATTATGAAAAATAGTTTTAAAGCATTATCAATCATAGCGTTGACCGTTCTTGCGGTTTCATCCTGCACAAAGGATTTCGTTACGGTGAAACATAATTCATCCGAGCCGCAGAGCGAATACTATATCAATGAGAGCCGTATGTTCGAAGGTCTTGTGGCTGCATACGATCCTCTCCATTGGTATGACTACTTCTATCAATATACAGCTCTCAATATGATGTCCGACATTATGTCTGATGACATCTATTGCGGTGGTTCAAACGACGGCGACCAGCCTTCACTTGTGAAGATCCACTATTTTACTTCAACTCCTACGGAAATCGTAAATGTCCCTTGGACAACCTCTTATTCGGGAATCAACCGCTGCTGCCACGTCCTTGAAAACGTGGACAAAGTGCCTGGGATGTCCGATGACTCAAAGAAACTGTTCAAGGCAGAGGCAACAGCCCTCAGGGCATATTACTACACCGTGCTTTGGAAATTCTATGGAAACGTTCCTTATTATGACAAGAACCTCACCACCCCTTACACTGCTCCGCAGCTCAAGGCAGATGAGATTTATACAAAGATTGTAGAAGATCTCGAGGCCGTCATAGCAATGAATATCCTCCCGATGAAGCAGTCTCCGGACAAATATGGCCGCGTAACCCTTGCAATGGTTTATATGCTTTATGCAGAGGTGGTTATGTATCAGAACGATAATTCAAGATACAACACGGCCCTCACTTATATGCAGAATATCATCAACTCACACTCTTATTCGCTTGTTGCAGATTATGACGGTATTTGGGCAGAGACCGGCGAATGGGGCGCAGAGTCTATCTGGGAAATCAACTACATCAACGAAGGTGGTGTGAGAGACTGGGGTGCTCCGATTGCTGTCGGTGGTTCAGTATATCCCGTGCTCATCGGTATCCCCGGTGGTGTTGCCGGACAATACGTTGACGGTTGGGGCTTCTCACCGGTTGCAGCAAAGACCTACGAAATGTTTGGCGAGGGTGACGTTCGCCGCGACGGCACAATCTACAATCACCTTGCCGTTGTGGGTGAATATGGCAATGGTATCAACGGAGGCCGTTGGCAATCAACCGGTTACTTCCTCAAGAAGTACATCGCCCGCGTAAATGGCAACCACGGATATAAAGCCAGCGACAACCTCAACTACGGCAATAACCAGAGAGTTTATCGCTATGCCGAAACCCTCCTGAACGCCGCTGAGCTTTCAGCCCTCTTGAACCAGGACGGTTCAAAATACCTCAAGGAGGTTCGTGATATCCGTAACTGCAAGGATACCGACACATCAATCGACGGTATTCTCGAGGAGCGCCACAAAGAGTTTGTGGGTGAAGGCAAGCGCTATTGGGACCTCGTCCGTACCGGCAAGGCCGCTTCCGTGCTCACTGCCGCAAGCCGTGCGTTCGATGGCAGCCAGCCTATCGACTGGACTCCGAACAAAAAGTACTGGCCTATCCCTCAGAGCGAATGCGACAAGGATAAGAATATTGTCCAGAATAACTATTAATGGCTCTAAAATCTTAATTTTATGAGAATTATGAAAAGATTAGTTTCAATTATATCTTCTTTGGCAGTTGTCCTGATGCTTGCAGTCGGCTGCTATCCGGATGTATTGGTTCCCGATCAGAATAAACTCCCGTCAGCAGAATCATTTGACGTGGATATCAATATCAATCAGGAAACAAACTACGTTACCTTCACGATGAAGAACAAAGGGATGGTCCCTATGTGGATTTTCGGAGACGTCAAAATCGACAAGGCTCAGAACCAGAGATATGCCTATACCCAGAATGGTGTCACACTCCGTTTCCGCGAAGCCGGAGAACATCAGGTAGAGGTCAAGGCCTACAATGCCAATGGTGTGTCGCTTGGATCCAAAATGATGACTTTCGTCCTCAACAACACATACCGCGATCCATTCGATCCCTCTCCTTATCTCAAGGCGATTGATGGCGAATGGATTTGGAACTCGACCGTTGACGGCCATTTCGGCTGCGGTCCCGATTTTAACAATCCTAAATCTTGGTGGGCTGCCAAAGCCAATGAAAAGGCAGATTGGAGCCTTTACAACGACAAGATGAAATTCACTGCAGACGGCAAATACTCATTCGATCCGGGTGAGGATGGCAAAGTGTATGTGAATAAGGACTTTACCGGCACAGGCGAAGGTCCTCAGGGTGAGGACTACCTCATTTCTGTTCCCGCATACGAGACCACTTTCGAAATCGAAAACAACTGGAACTCAGCAGGTATAGAGGAGATTTGGCTTGTGCTTCCCGCCAAGAAGAATCTCTCTTATATCCCTAACAATCAGATCTACGACTCTCCGAGATTCTTGTTCATCGAATCAAAGCCTTCTAAAATCAAGACTGAGTTGATACTTGCAGCTGACAACGCTCCCAACGGAGACGGTACAATCTCGTGGTACTACAACTTCGTCCATCCGGGCAAGATCATCACTCCCGAAGAGCTTCTTGCCGGTACAGATCCTGCAGGAAAGGTTTGGGTTATGGACAAGGATGTCAAAGGCCATATCGGCTGCGGTTGGGATGTAGAGAATGCCGCCGGATGGTGGGCTGCCGGTCCTAACGAGAAAGAAGGCTGGGGTATGTATGACAACGAGCTTACCTTCTGCCCTGACGGTACATTCAAATTCAACTCCGGTCCTGATGGTCAAATATATGTAAACAAGGAAGTTACTGTATTTGGCGTAGTTGGGGCAACCGAAGATTACTGCGTAGATTTTGCAAACAAGAATTGCAAATATCAATTCGACGGCGCAAATATTGTTCTCGAGAGCGAAAATACCATCGGTTATGTAAGCAGCGAGGCAGTATGGAACACTCCTGATTTCATCGTTACTGAATTGACCGAAACCAAACTTGTAATCGTATCGTTTGCAAAGACTGTCGGCAACCCTGACGGCATCGCATGGCAGTATATCTTCAAGGCTCGTGACGTGCAGCCGGGTCCGGAACCTCCAAAGGTTATCTGGGCAGATGAAGACAGCCCCGCAAATCTTCTCAATGGTGGTCAACTCGCCCTTGCAAGCACATGGTTTGCAAACAACGACTGGGGAACTCTCGCTTCACAGCCTACTGTAACTATCTCAGGAAGGAATGCCGATGTTACTGTAAATGAGGCCAATGGCGGACAGCAGTGGCAGGGACAGGTTCACCTCAACACAGGTGTTGCAATCGAAGAGGGCAAGGCTTACGATTTTAAGATTGTGCTTGAACCTTCACAGGATATAGCAGGTGCAACTGTTAAACCGCACCCGGAGGGAGATGATGCCCACTTCTTCTCAGAGGGACGTCACGACCTGAGCGGTTATGAAGAGAACATAATCACTTACGAAAACTTCTTGTCTGATTTCAGCACTGCAAATCTGGTGATTACCCTCGACTTCCCTTCTTGCGCACAGGGGACTGAAATCAAGGTTAAGGGTATCATTATCCAGAATCATAACGATGGTTCGGTTATCTGGGTAAGCCCCGACAGCCCTGACAATCTCGTGAACGGCGGAACTGTTGCCCTTGCAAGCACCTGGTTTGCAAACAATGACTGGGGTACTCTCGCTTCGCAGCCCACGGTTGTGGTTAATGGCAAGGATGTTGCTATAACCGTCAACGAGGCCAATGGCGGACAGCAGTGGCAGGGACAGGTTCACCTCAACACCGGCATTGCAATTGAAGAGGGTAAGACTTACGATTTCAAGATTGTGCTCGAGCCTACACAAAGCATTGCAGGTGCAACGGTGAAGCCCCATCCGGAGGGAGATGATGCCCATTTCTTCTCAGAGGGACGCCACGACCTTGCAGAGTATGAGGAAAATGTCATTACTTACGTGAACTTCACCGCAGATTTCAGCACTGCAAATCTGGTGATTACTCTTGATTTCCCTTCTTGCGCCGCAGGGACCGAAATCAAAATGAGCGGATTTATACTCCAGCTTCATAAATAGCAGATAACGGCCTTTATAAGGCAAACCTTCAAGGCGGGGGCCGGTCTGAGATGGCCCGGCTCCCGTTTTTAATTTTTTAAGTGTATGAGAATCAGGATTTTTTCAATCTTTGTTACAACGGTTTTGTGTATGTTTGCCTGCAATTGCAGCAAAAATGAAACTCCCGAAGTCAAGACGGGAACCGTAAAGGTTGCTCCGTCGAAGATAGATGCAACTATGGATGCCGCCGTCTATGAGTTGAATCTGACGGCCGATTGCGAATGGGGAATTGCCGTAGAGGACAAGAGTTGGGTGAGTGTTTCTCCGAGTGGCGGTCTTTCAGGTACATCAACCGTCAAGGTGAAAGTGGAGAAGAATGGAACTTTCAAGGAGAGGTCAACAACAATTGTTATAAATTATCCTTCTTCAAGTATCTCTATTCCAATTGTTCAGGATTGTGAGAAAGTGGACGACAGCATCAAGGCTCCGGAAGGATACACCCTTATCTGGCACGATGAGTTCAACGAAGGAAATGTTCCGAGCAACCAGTGGCGCCACGAGGTGCAGAACTCCGGCTGGGTGAACAACGAGTTGCAGAATTATCGCAACGGAACGGCTGATGGCAAGCGTGTTACCGAGGTGAAGGACGGAACGCTCCGCATCAATTGTTTCAAGGGGAGCGACGGAAAGATTTATTCCGGCCGTATCTATGCTTGTGAAGATCCCGGTATCAAATATGGTTATATAGAGGCCCGAATCAAATTGCCTAAAGGAAAGGGGACCTGGCCGGCATTCTGGATGATGCCCTGCAAGGTCGATTGGGCAAATGAAGGATGGCCCAAGTGCGGTGAGATAGATATTATGGAAGAGGTGGGTTGCGTGCCCAACGAAGTGTCATCGAGCCTCCACGCAGAGGGACACAACCACACGAACAATACGCAAGTGACTAAGGCTGTGACGATTAAAAATGCGGAAGGGGAGTTCCACACATACTCAATCGAGTGGACGGAGCAGAATATCACCACTTATGTCGATGGTGCCAAACTCCTTTCG
>JABUTQ010000004.1 GCA_021443605.1 Bacteroidales bacterium
CTCTGCCTCTCAAGATGTGTCCACATACCTGTAAGTCTTGGATAAAGATACTGATATTGAGCAAGTTCCACTTGTGTCTTGGCGTATGCAGTCTTAGCTCTCTGAGCAAATATCTCGAGAATGAGACCGGTGCGATCCATAACTGAAATGCCAGTATCTTTCTCAATATTACGGATTTGAGTAGGTGATAACTCATCATCAAAGATTGCATAATCTATCTCATTTTCCTTGACAAATTCTGCCATTTCTTTTAGCTTGCCACTTCCGAGATATGTCCCTGCAAGAGGATGTGACAATCTTTGCATAAATCGTTTTTTTGTCTCTATTCCTGCCGTTTCTGCAAGAAAGGCGAGCTCATCCAGATATTCTTCTCTCTGCCCTATATCGTCTTTATCACTTATTACCGCTACTAATACCGCTGTCTCCATCTGTACTATATTTTTCGCAAAGTAAAATCTTTTCCCTTATATTTCAAAAATCGTTATCTTTACTAAATAATATCAGTGCCTCATTTTCAGGCATATTACTTATAATAAACTTAAAATGAAGAAGTTACTTATTTTAATCTCAATTCTTGTTCCGACATTTTTATCGGCACAGATCAATTTCCTCCCCAAACCTGAGCAGGTGAAATACGAAAAAGGTGAAATGCTCATGGAAAAAGGGCTTGGTATCATATCCGAAGGTGCCGACAATTTTAACGTAAATTATCTCAAAGAACATCTCGAAAGGGTTTTTGATTTTGATATCGCTATTGGATCTGGTCGGCAGACCATCACTCTTAAACACGTGCAAGGGCTTGAGAATGAAGAATATAAACTTTCAATTGATGACAAAGGAATAGTAATAGAATCGTCAAGCAAGGCCGGCGAATTTTACGCCATCCAAACATTGATGCAGATGATGCCGGCCGGCATTTATAAGGATTTTGAAAATCCTCAAAACGGAATGCTCCTTTGGGAGTGGCCTCTCCCCTACATCAAGATTTCCGACAAACCACGCTTCAGCTATCGCGGCAGTATGTTGGACGTATCACGCACTTATTTCAATAAGGATTATGTCATAAGGCACCTCGAATGGCTTGGTTATCACAAAATTAACAAATTCCATTTTCATCTTACGGACGACAACGGCTGGCGTATCGAGATAAAGAAATATCCGAAGCTCACAAATGAAGGATGTTATCGTGGCGACGGCCTCCTCCTCCCTGCCACATTCGGCTCGGGAAAAGAGCCTTACGGCGGATATTTTACCCAAAAAGATATCAAAGAAATCGTTGCCTTCGCAAAAGAGCGTAATATAGAGGTGATTCCTGAAATTGAGTTCCCGGGACATTCAAAAGGGATTGCCGTTGCTTATCCTGAGATTTTATGCGACAATATAGACACCAACCTCAAGAGCGTGCAGCTTGAAAGTGGAAACGTATGGTGCGTAGGGCGCGAAGAGAATTTCAAGATGATTGAAAACATTCTCAAAGAGGTTGCTTCTCTCTTCGATTCGGAATACATCCACATCGGTGGAGACGAAGTGGTATATGACAACTGGAACAATTGCCCTCGTTGTCAGGCAGTTATGAAAAAAGAAGGATTCAAGACAAATCTTGAGCTCTTCCACTATTTCATCCGCCGCGTAGATAAAATTGCACATAAATTCGGAAAGAAGATTGCCGGCTGGGATGAAATTTCTGAGGAGAGTTCAATTGATCCACAATCGCGCGTATATGCTTGGCGCAATGCAGATTATGGCGTAAAAGCCGTACAAAGGAGGCTTCCCGTGATAATGCAGATTGCAAAATACTGCTATGTCGATATGAAATACTCGGAGCCGGAGAGAGGACACAATTGGGCTGGTATCGTATCTATGCCTACAATCTACTCGTTTGATCCATACAAGTTTGAAATCAGAGGTGAGAACTATGCTTTCACAGAGGAAGAAAAGAAATGTATAGTGGGAGTTCAAGGAAATATGTGGGCAGAAATGCTTGTATGGCCTCCACATTTTGCTGAATACCAGATGTTTCCGAAGCTTTGTGCTCTCGCAGAAATCGGGTGGACACCACAGGAACTCAGGGATTATGCAGATTTTGATGCCCGTCTTACAGGCTCACACTTTGAGAGAATGGCAGCTATGGGCATCCGCTTCCGCCTTCCTTATCCTGAAGTCAAATCGGAAAATGTCGATTGCAACGTCACTAAAGTTTCAGCAACTCTCCCCTATCCGTCAGCTGTTGTAAGATACACGACAAACGGCACAGAGCCTAATGTCAATTCACCTGTATATCAAGGTGATATATTTACAAATGCACCCGAAAACCTCCGTTTTGCAACCTTCTTTTACGACAACAAGAGCATATCTGTCAAGGTGCCCGGAGCAGAAAAACTGCTCACGCCTGCAGTGACAGTCACCTCTTCCGAAGCAATGGGCGAGAATAAATATTGTACAAAAAAGATGGCTGCCGATTATGACTTTGAAAGCTATTTCCGCTCTGTGAATGCTCCGCAAAAAGGGGAATGGGTGCTCTATACATTCGACTCTCCGGTTGAATGTTCAGAAATCGAAGTCGCTACGGGCTTCCCCGGCCTTGATGTCTATGTTGTGACAGATGGTCACGTGGAATATTCGTTCAATGGTAAGGATTGGATAAAAGGAGATTCGTTCCGTTACGGAAAAGTTATAATCCGTCCGGATAAAGCCGTAAAAGCAGTGAAGATAGTCCACGATGGTGAAGGTGAACGGAAATATGTTGGTTATCAAGACCTTAGAATTAAGAAATAGATGGAATTTTTTGCAACAGCCGGAAATATTCCGGTTCATATCCAGGATTCCCAGAAAGGGGGGAAGACAATAATTCTTCTGCACGGATATTTGGAGACAATGTATATCTACAACGAATTGTACGATACACTTGCTCCAGATTACAGAGTGATAACAATGGATTTGCCGGGGCACGGCCTCTCGTGCTCTGCCCCGGTCAATACAATGGATATAATGGCCACTGTAGTGAAAGGTGTCTTGGATGTTTGCGGGGTAAAAGAGGCAACAGTGGCCGGGCACTCGCTTGGGGGATATGTGGCACTTGCCTGTTGTTCAATGTTTCCGGAGGTTTTCACAAAACTTGTCCTGCTCAACTCTCATCCCTATCCCGATCCTGCTGAAAAGTCTGCTGACAGAGACCGCGAAGCGAGTCTTATAGAGGTGGGCAAACTCAATTCTCTTGCAGGTATTTCTATTCCTAAGATGTACTACATCGAAAATCTGCGCCGCTGCGACGACAAGATTCGGGAGACGATAGAGCTTTGTGAAACCCACGACCCCTCGGGGATTGTCGCCTGCCTTCGTGGAATGCAGCAACGTCCTTCTACAGAGGCGTTTCTGGCTTCTGTGAAGATTCCGGTGCTCGGGGTAATGGGGGATAATGACAATTTTATCCCTATGGAAAAGATAAATGCGATGAAGGAGAGTTTTCCTGCCGTCCGTTTCGAGATTATCACCAACTGCGGCCACAACAGCTTTGTCGAAGAGACCGCCCGCGTCCGCGAACTGCTCTCCGACTTTGTATAAACTTCTCGAAAAGATTCTTCGCTTCGTTCAGAATGACGTCAGCCTTTCGTCATCCTGAGCATCAGCATTTCGTCATCCTGAGCGTCAGCGAAGGATCTCCCCGTAAAACACTACTCGTCAAGATTCTTCACTTCGTTCAGAATAACGATGCAACCGCTTCTGCCACAGCCTCTTCCGCAGCCTGGAAAATAGGACTCAAATGCTTGTTCTGCAGTAATGTAGGGAAGTAATATCTTGTGTCGATATTGATCAGGTTATCCTTATAGACAGAAAAAGCGATAACGCAATCTTCTCTGTTTACATCGGATAAATTACATTTTTTTGCAATCCCCTTATATGCTCTTTTGGCAAGGCGCTCAAGCTGTCCGGCACCCAGCGGAGCATCTGTAGCGACAATAATGGTACAAGAGGATTGTGGAGCACCATCAAAATTAGCCACCACAAGCACCCCAATGGTATACCCTCCAAAAGATTCAGGGAGAACTCTGGAAGAGGTCCCAATCCCACCTTTTTTTCCAAAGCTCACAGCACCTGAGCCGGCCCCCACAGCCCCTTGTTCAACAACACCGGAATTAGCATTTTTAATTGCTTCAAGTATATGTTTATCAGTTACATATCTTGCTCTGACATTATTCGTTGCACCATCTGGAATGCCACACACCACGCTGTTAACCATTTTTACGTTCTCATTCCCAAACTGATTGAGGGTATAAGTAACAGCACTTCTTATTCCTTCAGCCACATTTAACGTATTTGTCAGAATTACAGGCGTTTCAATGTAGCCAAACTCTTTCACGAAAGGATATCCGGCCAAATTTACACCTCCATTTGCCAAATAGATTGCGGCAGGAGTCTTTTTCTGGTAAAGATTTCCTAAGTGGGGAAGAATTGCCGTTACACCGGTATGCATATCGCCTCCATCATCAAGTGACAAATGACCGACGGAAACCCCTTTGACATCGGTAATTGCATTATTTTCACCGCTTTGAAAAATCCTCACAATAAAGTTGCTGTCACAAACATTTAATGGTCTTACAATAGTGTCCTGGGCATAAGAAACAAGAATGCCAAAGACAAAAAACATTATAGTCAAAATAGATTTTTTCATCCCACAAAAGAGTTTACGCAACAAAATTATGATTAATTTTATATCATATTGATATAACCAAAAAAAAATGTGATATTTGCAGATTGATAAACTGTTTTGAGACAATTTTAAATAACTCATAAATAAAAAATAATGACAGAACTAATTTCTAAGGTACCTGAAGGTCCTTTGGCCGAAAAATGGACTAACCACAAGGCCCATATCAAGGTTGTAAGTCCTGCCAACAAAAAGAAGATGGAAATCATCGTTGTTGGTACAGGTCTTGGCGGAGCTTCCGCAGCTGCCAGCCTCGGAGAACTCGGCTATAATGTAAAGATTTTCTGCATCAGCGACTCTCCGCGCCGCGCCCATTCTATTGCCGCTCAGGGCGGTATCAATGCTGCTAAGAACTACCAGAACGACAACGACTCCATCTATCGTCTCTTCTACGACACAATCAAGGGTGGTGACTATCGTAGCCGTGAAGCAAACGTCTATCGTCTTGCAGAGGTTTCAAACAACATCATTGACCAGTGTGTTGCACAGGGAGTTCCTTTCGCACGCGATTACGGCGGGCTTCTCGACAACCGCAGCTTCGGTGGCGCACAGGTAAGCCGTACTTTCTACGCCCGTGGTCAAACAGGCCAGCAACTCCTTTTGGGTGCATACGCAGCCCTCAACCGTCAGGTTGCAAAGGGTTCGGTGAAGTCTTATCCGCGTCACGAGATGCTTGACCTCGTAATCATCAACGGCGAGGCAAAAGGTATCATCGCAAGAGACCTCACAACAGGCGAAATCAAACGCTTCGGTGCCCACGCAGTTGTCATTGCCACAGGTGGTTACGGAAACACTTACTTCCTCAGCACCAACGCTATGAACAGCAACGGAAGTGCAGCGATGCAGTGCTACAAGAAGGGCGCATACTTTGCAAACCCTTGCTTTGCACAGATTCACCCCACTTGTATCCCCGTTCACGGCGACCAGCAGAGTAAGCTCACCCTTATGTCCGAGTCACTCAGAAATGACGGAAGAATCTGGGTACCAAAGAAAAAGGAAGATGTTGAGAAGATTCGCAAAGGCACTCTCAAACCTTCACAGATTGCTGAAGAAGACCGCGATTACTATCTCGAAAGAAGATATCCCGCATTCGGTAACCTCGTTCCCCGTGACGTGGCTTCACGCGCTGCCAAAGAGCGTTGCGACGCCGGTTTCGGTGTAAACGAGCAGGGCCTTGCAGTTTATCTCGATTTCAAGACCTGTATGGAGCAGAAAGGTCACAAATACATCGAGGAAAAATACGGAAACCTCTTCCAGATGTATGAAGAGATCAACGATGTGGATCCTTACAAGGAACCTATGATGATTTTCCCTGCCATCCACTACACAATGGGCGGTCTTTGGGTTGACTATAACCTCCAGACCACAGTTCCCGGTCTCTATGCTATCGGTGAAGCAAACTTCAGCGACCACGGCGGAAACCGTCTCGGTGCTTCGGCCCTTATGCAAGGTCTTGCAGACGGTTACTTTATTCTCCCTTATACAATCGGCGATTATCTCGCATCAAAATTCAAGGAGCCTAAGACAGACACAAATGCTCCAGAATTCGAAGCTGCAGAGAAAGCTATCAAGGAAAAAATTGATAAGATATTCAATATCAAGGGAAAACGTACAGTTGACAGTATCCATAAAGAGCTCGGTCTCGTTATGTGGGAGTATGTCGGTATGGCACGCAACGAAGCAGGTTTGAAGAAAGCCATCGAGCTTATCGCAAAACTCAAGAAAGAATTCTGGAGCAACGTATATGTTCCGGGTGAAAACAACCACTTCAACCAGGAGCTTGAAAAAGCACTTCGCGTTGCAGACTTCCTCGAGATTGGAGACCTTATGGCTCGCGACGCACTCAACCGTAAAGAATCTTGCGGCGGTCACTTCCGTGAGGAGATGCAGACTGAAGAAGGCGAAACCAAGCGTGATGACGAAAACTACATGTATGTGTCAGCTTGGGAATACAAGAAAGATGCTGAGCCACAGCTTCATAAAGAGCCGCTTGAGTTCAAATATTGCAAAGTTGCAACCCGTAACTATAAAGATTAAGGAGAAAAGTTATGAATTTTACACTTAAAATATGGCGTCAGAAGAACGCTAAGGAAAAAGGACATTTTGAGACCTATGAGGTCAAAAATATCAGCCCCGACACTTCTTTCCTTGAAATGATGGATATTCTCAACGAACAGCTCGTTGGCGAATGTATCGATCCTGTATCTTTCAGCAAGGGATGCAAAGAGAAGCACAGCGGTCCCGTTAGTTTTGACCACGATTGCCGCGAAGGTATCTGCGGTGCCTGCTCACTCTTCATCAACGGCCGTGCACACGGTCCCGAGAGTGCAGTTACCACTTGCCAGCTCTATATGCGTAAATTCAAAGATGGAAGCACAATCACGATTGAGCCGTGGAGAAGCCGTGGTTTCCCCATCATCAAAGACCTTGTGGTTGACCGTAGGGCTTACGACAAAATTCTACAAGCCGGTGGTTATGTGAATGTTAACACCGGTGGAGTGCCTGATGCAAACGCAATTCCCATCAAAAAGGAAAATGCAGAAGAGAGTATGGATGCAGCCGCTTGTGTAGGATGTGGTGCCTGCGCAGCCACCTGCAAGAATGGCTCTGCAATGCTTTTCGTTGCAGCTCGCGTCAGCTCTCTCGCACTTTTGCCACAAGGTAAGATTGAAGGTGCAAGACGTGCAAAGGCAATGGTTGCTAAGATGGACGAGCTCGGTTTTGGTGCCTGCACAAACACCCGTGCCTGCGAAATGGAGTGCCCTAAAGGCATTACAGTGGGCCATATCGCACGCCTCAACCGCGAGTTCCTTTCAGCTAAACTAAAAGACTAACTCCGTCATCCTGAGGCGAAGCCGAAGGATCTCACCGCAACAAAAAGATTCTTCGCTGACGCTCAGAATGACGAAAAACACACGTCATCCTGAGGCGAAGCCAAAGGATCTCACCGCAACAAAAAGATTCTTCACTTCGTTCAGAATGACGAAAAACACACGTCATCCTGAGGCGAAGACGAAGGATCTCACCGAAGATATATTAAAAAGGTTGACCAAAGCGTCAGCCTTTTTATTTTAATATAAACAACCTGTTGAAAACACATATAAAACCATGTTGATAACTTTTTATAAAAATACACCACTATAAATCACTTAAAATATCCTATCAAATATTAAAATCACCTTATCAATACTTATTAACATTTTACTAAATAAAAATTATCAACACTATAAAT
>JABUTQ010000293.1 GCA_021443605.1 Bacteroidales bacterium
TTCCGATGACAATCCCAGCAAGCTTTTCCCTCTCCGACTTTGGTTTCCATAAAGGACATCTTGCCATCTTTCACGAATTCGTTGGTCAATTGCTCGTGACAGCGGACGCAGTTTTTCATTATCACACCCGCACTGGCATCGTTGGCGGTAATCACCTGACGCTCACTTTTTGTAACGAACTTAGCAACGTGACCGATGCCGTCCTTCCCCTTGAACATATATTTGCGGGCAAAATTTTCGTGTGGCACATGACAATCATTGCAGGTTGCATCGCGTCCGTGGGAAGAATGGAGCCAAGTAGCATAGTAGGGCCCCATTATATGACAATTGATGCACGCAGACGGATCATCACCGAGATAAGTCTGGGCACGAAGTATATACATAAAGTAAATGCCCGTGCCGCAGAATACACCCAAAGCGACAAGGGCAAAAATTTTCCATCCTCTCGTAGGGAGGATTCTATTGATGAAGTTTTTTAAAGACATAGCCTCGGTCAACTGGGGTTAAGTTTTAAATGGTCCTTGCAAATTTAAACAAAATGCAAGACATTTCAAAACATAACAGCCAAAAACCGAGGCTATTTCTTAAGAATTAAAAGATTATAGACCGATTACACGTTTCTTGTACTCTTTTACGCAAGCATCGAGACGCTCGTGGGCGGTAGTGTCGCCGGGTACGTTGTGTGAAGGGTGGATAAAGAGATGAACGCCGCGTTTCTCGAGGATTTCTGCAACGGTGCAGATAGTCATCCATACGGTGGTGATGAAGGCCATTGTAGAGAGAGGGCCAATCTTATCCTGGTGGTTAGGAAGAACAACTGAAGCATCTACGAGAGGGCAGCAGCTGTCAACTACATAATCAGCGATTTGGAAGAGGTTCTTTCCACCTGAGTGACGAGGAACCTTATCACCTGTCTGTGAAGCACTTCCGTAAACGATAACCTTCATTCCGCGTTTCTTGGCCTCGAGTGCAACGTCGATATTGACGGCGTTGATACCTGTGTGTGAGAAGAGCCAGAGAACGTCACGTTTGTCAAAGTTCCAGCTGTCCATAATGGTCTTGCCGTATCCTTCTGCCCTTTCGAGGAAAAGGAACTGGTTGATACCCATTTCACCAACGATGTGGGTAAAGAATGTAAGAGGAAGCTCGCAAAGAGGATGGAAACCTACGAATCCACCGATACGGGGATACATCTCTTCGATAGGAAGGTTTGCGTGACCGCAGCCGAATGTGTGCACCCAGCGGCCGGCCTCGATAGCATCAGCCATCACCTCAGCAACCTTCTTAATGTTTTCCATTTGAGTTTCTTCAATTTTGTTCATCACGCCAAAGGCGTTTTCTTTCCATTGATTTGCTAACATTTTCTTATTGTTTTTAGGTTTGAATTTAAGTCTGTCTAAACCGGAGGATATCTTCCCCTCCCTTATCATTGTGGATGAAATATTTACGAGCTCACCCTCTATCAGTTTGGCACCATATTTCTCGCAAAGGGATGCTGCATCGTATCCCTCACGGGGATAGCACCACACTTGAAACTGGGAGAATATCTCCCTCCAGCAATACCAACGCTCTATATTTGCAAGACAGTCGGCGCCCATCACATATATATATTCCCAAGAAGGATCCGTTTCGCGAAACTTGAGCAATGTGTTGTATGTGTAATAAGGCGGAGTCATTCCAAACTCGATGTCGCTCACCTCCACCGGAATACCGATACTCTTCACGGCCGCTCTGACTTCCTCCAATCTCTCCTCAGCAGATTTCGTGTAATCGTCTTTTATGGGATTTTGTGGAGAAACCACCATACATACCCTCTCTACGCCCATTTCAATAAGTTTTTCAGCGACATTCACGTGTCCTTTGTGAATGGGGTTGAAAGAACCGAAAAAAAGTGCGCAGCGACGTTTCATCATTTTTTGAAAATTGGAAGGTTTTCGGCCTCTTGGAGGCATTTCTCAAGATTATCGTTTATTAGGATAATGTCAAACTGGGGAGCATACGAACTCTCTTCCTCTGCCTTGGCAAGCCGTTTTTCTATTGCCTCGGGAGAGTCCGTCCCCCTGTTTTGGAGCCTTCTGCGAAGCTCTTCGATTGAAGGGGCTTTCACAAAAACCGCAAGGGCTTCATCTCCGAATATCTTTTTAAGATTCAGACCGCCCTTGACATCCACGTCAAACATCACGATATGTCCGGCTGCCCAAATCCTTTCTACCTCGCTTTTCAAAGTGCCGTAGAACATATCTTCATACACCTCTTCGTATTCCACAAAATCACCCGCCGCTATCTTCCTTTTGAACTCCTCCGCAGAAACGAAGTAATACTCCTTTCCGTCCTGCTCAGTACCTCTCGGGGCGCGGCTGGTTGCGGAGATCGAAAATTCAAGATTGTCGAAAGTTTTAATCAGATGTTGAACGACGGTACTTTTGCCGGAGCCGGAAGGGGCACAGAAGATGGCAACTCGCTGTTTGATAGTTTCGTTCATACTAAGTTCCGATAAAAAGACCTTTACGGGCTGCAAAGTTACGATTTTTTTGTAACTTTGCATCAAATTTTGTTTACAAATTATTCAATTATGATTTCTTACAAAGACCTAGGCCTTGTAAACACTAAGGAAATGTTTGCAAAGGCAATCGACGGCGGTTACGCCATTCCCGCATTCAATTTCAACAACATGGAGCAGCTCCAGGCTATCATTATGGCTTCAGCTGAAACCAAAAGCCCTGTAATTCTTCAAGTTAGCAAGGGCGCAAGAAATTATGCCAACCAGACTCTTCTCCGTTATATGGCAGAAGGTGCTGTAGAGTATGCAAAAGAACTCGGTTGGGAGAAACCTCAGATTGTACTCCACCTCGACCACGGCGACAGCTTCGAGACTTGCAAGAGCTGCGTTGATATGGGATTCTCTTCAGTTATGATCGACGGCAGCGCCCTCCCTTACGACGAGAACGTCGCATTGACCAAGAAAGTGGTAGAATATGCTCACCAGTATGACGTTACAGTTGAGGCAGAGCTCGGTGTCCTCGCCGGTGTTGAGGATGAAGTTGCAGCCGAAGAGTCTCACTATACAAAACCTGAAGAAGTTGTGGATTTCGTCACCAAGACCGGTTGCGATTCTCTCGCCATCTCTATCGGCACTTCACACGGCGCATACAAGTTCAAACCGGAGCAGTGCACACTCGATCCCAAGAGCGGCCGCCTTGTACCTCCGCCACTTGCATTTGACGTGCTCAAGGGTGTTGAGGAACAGCTCCCCGGCTTCCCCATCGTGCTTCATGGCTCATCATCGGTTCCTCAGGAAGAGGTTGATACAATCAACAAATTCGGCGGCGCCCTCAAGGCAGCAGTCGGCATTCCGGAAGAGCAGCTTCGCGAGGCCGCAAAGAGCGCAGTCTGCAAGATTAACATCGACTCAGACTCTCGCTTGGCTATGACAGCAGCCGTTCGCAAGGTATTCGCAGAGAAACCCGCTGAGTTTGACCCTCGCAAGTATCTCGGCCCTGCCCGCGACAGCATGAAAAAGCTCTATATGCACAAGATTATCAACGTGCTCGGCAGCGACGGAAAGGCCCAGTAAGCCATCCCCTTCAAACTGACAAACAGCCCCGGAAGCATCTCGCATTCGGGGCTGTTTTGCTTCTCTGAGAGAACTTAGAATTCATATGAATAACTTATAGCTGGAAGGATTGGAAACAAACAGGTGCCGATAAATTTTTCTACTCCGGTTTCTCTGCTCTGATATATATGGTATGGATTCAGTCGATTATATGCATTATATAGGGAGAAATTTATTTTGCTTTTACCAAACTTGTGATACAAATGCCAATTGAACCCTATATCCAAACGGTGGTAATCCGGCATAGTGTACATATTCCTGTCATAATAAGTATCTTGCAACTTTAAATTCTCAAAGGCAGAAGGGTTCTTTATTTTGTCATTGATCATTGTCAGAAAATTGTTCCATGACCTATATTCTTCCCAAGAATAATCTTCCATAAAGGCCCCCTTGTAAATAATGTAGTTTGACAAGGTAATCCTCCGCCCTGTTCTATATACAAAGTTTATGGATAAGTCAAAGTTACGATTGAAGACGTGAGTGTATGACATTGATAAATTGTGGCGACAGTCGTAATTGGACAAGAATGGTCTTCCTTGATTGATTTTGTCAAATACTTCAGTAGTTCGACTACACGTGTATGACACAAAGCCGGTGTTGTCTCCTGATGTCTTCTCCACAAACACCTCTACTCCATAAGAATTCTGCTTGCCGGAATCAACGATATCAGTCCATTTGGCAATGTCATTTATTGACACTCCTTCCAGCAAGTTCACTATGCCATCCGTTTTTTTGTAATATCCCTCTACCATAGCCTTAATGGGATATCCTATCTTAAGCATATCGTACTGTACCCCAAGTGTAACTTGATCAGAAACCGCAGGACCAACCCAGTCCTTTATACCAACCCACACATCTGCCGGCCTTGAGATATGAGACGACGAAAGCAACTGCAGTGCCTGACTCATCCTTGAATACGAAGCCATCAATGAGATTCCATACGACAAGTCACCCCTAACACGCAAGCGAGGTTCCGGAATGAAGTAGGTTTTTCCTTCACTGCGATAAATAGATGCCCTTACCCCGGCTGTCAAAAAAACGCTCTTCCCTATTTTGAACTCATTTTCCAAATAAGCCGCAAAACTTGTCATCCACTGCCCAAGCGTAGTATCCCGAACAAGTGTTGCCACACTAATCACCGGCTCCTTTCCTTCACTAAACCCAGTTGTGTCTATCGTTTCCAGTCGCGCATAAGACTTGATTCCCGGGTTTATTTTCTGAAAATTGGCGCTGACTCCTGTGTTGAGATTCAAAAGATTGCCACGTCTTACAGAGTAACTTGCAGACACTCCATAATCAGTGATGTCTGACTTATTATCGCTATCACCGATAAGGTCGCTAAAAGTGTAGTATTTATCCTTTTTCAGTTCCTCCATTCGGGCGCTTCTGTATTTCGTAACCAAACTGCTTCCGAAATGAGAAACATCTCCCCTCACAGTAAGTACTCCATCCTCAAAGTTGTGAGAATAGCGGAGTGAACCGATTAAATTCCCCCATTCTTGTCCTTGAGACTGTTCGTCAATTCGTCTTGAGTGCAAAAGTGAGAAGCTCTCGTCATATCGATTTGGCAATAATGTGTCACGTCCTTCATATCTTGCATCTACTTTGTCGCGACCAACATATCCTGACAGAGAGATAAAATCTCTTGATGTAAAACGGTGCGTTACCCTCGCATTCACATCATAGAAATCCATATCTCCGAAATGTTGCAGGGCATTTTTCATTGATTCTCCTGAACCAAAAATAGCTCGTATCAACGGAATCAGAACATAACGGGAATAAGATCTGCGCGCCGAAACAATGAATGACGTGTGGTCGCGCCATAACGGCCCCTCCACCATAAGACAAGATGACAGCAACCCGACATTTACTGAACCGTGGTATCTGTCAAATGAACCATCACGCATCGTAACATTGACTATGCCGCTCAAACGAGAACCAAATTGTGCAGGAAAACCACCCTTAAAAACTTCCACCCCCGATATCATACTTGTATTAAAAGCCGAAATGAATCCATTTAAGTGCGATGGATTATAGATAGGTACTCCATCCATCAGAAGCATAGTCTGATCGAGACTTCCGCCTCGTACCGACACCCCAACATCCCCCTCTGCAGCGCTTCCAATACCAGGAAGAAGTTGAATCATCTTTAGCACATCAGATTCACCAAACGT
The DNA here is from genome assembly GCA_021443605.1 of Bacteroidales bacterium. Lineage (GTDB taxonomy): Bacteria > Bacteroidota > Bacteroidia > Bacteroidales > UBA932 > Equibacterium. Next base: position 5,788 of record JABUTQ010000293.1, read on the forward strand.
AGCCGGAACGTTTGCGACTTTACTGCGCGGCAATTTCAACGACATATCGGTATGCAATTCCCTGACACCAGACACTACGGCACCTGTCAACTGCCCACCGGATAACGTAGAATCACGCTCTTGACAGAAGCATATCGAGGATAGCATAATTGTCGTAAGAACCGTTATTATCTTGATACTATCATTTAATCTTTTCATGCTGCGATAAATACTCGGCCTGTTTGAAATTACCGCTCTTAAACACGATATGGAAATTTCGCGCAAAAGATGAATCATTTTGTTTCATAGTAAAAGTAAGGCTTCTGGGGGCTGTCACATACGCACGGAAATAGTCGCAATCAAATGTGCGGTCTCCATCATATCTCAAACCGGGATGAACAAAAAAACCATCATGCCCTAATGTAACATCAATCATCGACACTTCCCAATCATCACACCCGGTCTCAAAAAAGAAATCGCAGCCACGGTCAGTCCAACGAAGATTGTAATTATACTCAAACTTCTTTGTCATATCCCTATTAACCCATCTTAAATGCAATTTGTCTGGATTGAAAAGATTACAAACCTTACTATCGGCCATTGCTCCAACCAACCCTGTACCTCCATCCACATTGGTATATACATAGTTAGGTTCTGCATAAATATCCATTGTGGTGGTAAAATCAGGATTCCACGATTGTAAATATCTATATGTTTCCTCACTTAGAGTTTGAAGATTAAGCAATACTTCTGATTCCTCGGTCCCAGATAAAACAGCGTACCTATTCAAAGCAACATCAAAAGTAACTGTCTCCCCATCAAACAAATCATCTGAGAACATACTGCTAAATTTTTCGCCATACGGCAGAAAAGAATCATCTAAAAACTCAAGTGTCCCGGATCGGTAAATAGAAGACCTTATAGATCTGGCTGAATCCGTGGCACTGGGAATGGTTGTCCTAACAGCAGCTGTAATACGGTAATAATTCTTCCCTGGCCTGTCTTTCAGTGTGCATCTGTATGTCAATGGAATCTCACGCGATAACACCCCATCTATAAATTCCGCATCAAAATCAGCCCTATATGGCACCTTAACGGAGGCAATTGCTGTCTTATATATGCCCCCCTTGTCTCTTACCTTGAGGTGAATCGTCTCTCCCTCCAACGGAATGTAGTCCGATACAAAATCGCCCCATGTTTTGTTTGGATTTTCTCGCATTTCTACGAATTTGCCATCTCCAGCCAACACTTCAAGATCAAGATCGCAGGCCGCCCCTGAATAAGAATTCCCATAACAACGAGTCGGAAAAACTCTAACAGAAAGAGTAGTATCAGGGTTTGCCAAACATATCACGGTCAATAGAGAAGTATCTGAGATTCCTTTAATTTTCACTTCCTTGTCACACCCGATAGTTCCAAATATGACAACAAGAAATGCCAAAGCATAAATCCTGGACAGTCCGTTATTTTTATCATAAAATCTCATATATCAGCGTATATTTGTTATATCTAAACGACTATAATTATACCCTCCATTGTTTCCAAAACAACCCGTATAGTCTGAATACCACGCATCATTGCTATCACACCAATTAATATGATAATAAGAAGGATTACTAATTTGAATTGTATAAGAATCTCTTTGAACAAAAGATAGTGGTTCATCAATCAATACTGAACTACCATTATTTATATATGATTCATCAAAACAACCTTCTTTTGAAAAAGCAAGGATCGGATGAACATTACGAGACGAGGAGACTAAAACATATCCTTTGTCAGAATAATTAACGGCATAAGCCACAAACCTGCCATAAGAATCTTTGACATTAACAACATTGATATCGTCAGCCACACCATCGTATTTATGCTCTGACAAGTATGATAATGCGACTGTCATTGCAGTCTCTTTTGTCACTTCTGGTTGAAATGCATCAGCTTTTACAGAAAGCGTTCTTATTTTTTGTAAAGAGCCTGAATCTATTGATTCACAAGAAGACAACAAACATACAAATGCTATGAAACAGCAAATGCTAATTAGGTAATTTTTCATAATTTATCAGTATTTAAAGAATCTGAAAAGAACGAAGCTATATAACTGTTGATGACATTAAGGCCATTGTCCTTGGGCCATCGCTGGTAACCATTTG
>JABUTQ010000216.1 GCA_021443605.1 Bacteroidales bacterium
GCTGCGAAGATAATGCACGGCGATTGATTTTGAAAAACCGTTGGGGGATTTCATTTACCAGCACAATGCCAAAAACGATGGCCACCGTAACCATTATCGCCGTTGCGCCGCTTGAGAGGGCATCCCTAAAATGGGACGAGACTACATTATAGATAGTCCAGTAAATACCGCCACCGGGCACCATCGGGAATATGCCGGTAATGAGGAACACGGTCGTGGGGCATTTATATAACACCGCCATAAATCGGGATATTACAGCGACCAGTATAGTGCCGAAGATTGTGGCCTCAGCAGGGGAGAAAGAGGCATAACGCGCAAGTGCCAGATATACAATCCATCCAGCCATACCGCAGATTCCACACTGCAAGAGGGCATTGCGCTGTACTCCAAACAGAATGGCAAAAGCCGCCGTACCAAAGAAGGCCATAATAAACTGAGCCACAAAACTTTGAGTCAAAACATCAAAATCCACTACAAGATAATCTTTCCATACATCGCCTATTCCGGAATAAATATGGCTATATCCGAGAAGCGTAATCGACACTCCCATCGCGATATAGAAAAACACCATCAGGGCATCCAGAAGGCGGGTGGCTCCGGCAAGATAATCTTCATTGGCGATATCTTTTATGCCGTTTGTAAACGGAACCCCGGGAACAAGTGGAATCAATGCCCCAACCATAATGTGTCCCAGCGAATCCCCAAATCCTATCCTGTGAAATATTATACAAAGAAGCGTTGCGAAAGCCCCACCGCAGGCGTTGGTGAAAATCTTGGAAAAATTGGCCTTTCCAACGGCTATCACAAATATCCATAGAAGCAAACCGACAACAGCCGCGGCCACGCAATCCATTCTGCTGCCGCCAAAGATTGCACCGAAACAACCGCTACCAATACAAGACGCAAGTACCTGAATCCAAGCCGGTTCCAGTTTCATATTGCGAATTTCGGCGAGTTTTGACTTTGCCTGTTCAAGGGAATATTTGCCCGATTCTATATCCCTCGACAGCTGACTGGCTTCCACCACACGCCGCAACTGGGTACCCTTGAAAGGAATGAACATCACCTTTGCAAAAGAACGGCCTGTTGCAAAAATCCCGTTGCTCAGTACAAAAAAGTCCTTTTTCTCAACTCCATAATAGGTTGATATTCGCTCCATTGTCTCTTCAACGCGAAAAATTTCCGCCCCGTTTTCAAGCATCAGATGCCCCAATTCTGCCGCAAACTCCAGCACTTCCCCGGCATCGACATTCATATCAGATTTAAACTCTGTTTTCATCGTCAAATTCTCTTCCATAGGGTGCAAATGTAAGATATTTTAACACCTTTATTGCCATAAGAATGTATTTTATTGAAAAGTTCTTATTTTTGCAGAAACATTTTTACTATAACTAAATAGGTATGCAACATTATCTTTATCGCCTTCAGGAAAAGATGAAGGCACACTGGGACGAAAAATCAGTATGCGATTTCAAAGGCAAAGAGTTCACATTTGGAGAACTTGCCGAGAGGATTGCCAAATTTCACGTACTTTTCGACCTTTGCGGAGTCAAGAAAGGTGACAAAATCGCAATTTGCGCAAAGAATTCAGCCTCTTGGGCAATATCATTCCTTTCAGTCAATTCATCCGGAGCAATCATAGTCCCCATTCTGGCGGACTTCACACCAGAAAGTGTAAACAATCTTGTTGATCACTCGGAAAGTATCGGCTTCTTTACCGATACCGATCTTTGGAAGAAACTCGATATCACCAAGATGCCGAATGTCCGTTTTGTGATTTCAGTTACAGACTTCTCCATCCTTTATGCAAAAGACGATCACGTGACGGAGGCTATCGCCAAAGTTGACAGTGCATTTGCAGAAAAATATCCCAACGGATTCTCAAAAGAGAATATATCATATCCCACGGACAATGGCGACGATCTCGCTCTAATCAACTATACTTCAGGCACTACCAGCGCACCAAAAGGCGTTATGATCACTTTTGACGCATTCAGCTCGAACGTTGAGTTTGCAATCGACAAGATTCCTCTCGGCCGTGGTGATACAATGGTATCTATGCTCCCGATGGCACATATGTACGGAATGATGTTCGAGTTCATCTACCCTCTTTGCGCCGGTGCCACGGTATATTTCCTCGGAGGTGCCCCCACACCTACCCTTCTGCTCGCCGCATTGAAGACCGTGAAGCCCCGCCTCATCATCACAGTGCCACTTGTAATGGAAAAGATTTACAAGAGCAGCATCGCTCCTGCCGTATCAAAGCCGGCAATGAAGGTACTTACATCTATCCCTGGAGTCAACAAATTGATTTTCAACACCATCAAGAAAAAACTCATGGCTGCTTTCGGAGGCAACGTCACACATATCATCATGGGTGGTGCAGCGCTTAACCCTGACGTTGAGGGCTGGTTCAGGAAGATTGGCCTTCCTTATACCGTAGGTTACGGAATGACTGAATTTGCCCCGCTTCTCGCCTACCAGCATCCTTGGTTCTTCGCCAAAGGCTCTTGCGGTGTCAAGGCAGACCGCATTGAGGTGCGTATTGATTCAGCCGACCCTGCAAATATCGTAGGTGAAATTCAGGCAAGAGGCGTGAGTGCAATGCGCGGATATTTCAAGAACGAAGAGGCAACCAAGTCTGCTTTCACCGAGGACGGTTGGGTAAAGACCGGAGACCTTGGCGTAATCGACAAGAACGGCAACATCTTCATCCGCGGCCGCAGCAAGAATATGCTTCTCTCTGCAAACGGACAGAATATCTATCCTGAAGAGGTTGAGGCTGTTATCAATGCTCAGCCGTATGTTGTGGAATCCGTTGTAGTAAGCCGTGGCGGCAATCTGGTATCCCTCACCTATTTCGACAAGAAAAAAGCAGAGGAAGACGGTCTTGACGACAAGGCATTCTCTGAATATATAACCACTATGCTTGCAGCTGTCAACAAGAAGATGCCTGTTTATAGCAAGGTTTTAAAAATTGAAGAAGTAGATGTTCCTTTCGAGAAAACCCCGAAGATGAGCATCAAACGCTTCCTTTACAGCTAAGTCTTTAATAATCAATCATATCATAAAAGGTCGCCTGATATAGGGTGGCCTTTTTGATTTCTATATCTTGTAATTGAATTTTAAATTCATACTTTTGCGACCTAATAAACATTAACAGTGACAAAAACATACGTTATGAATAGAAAAATCCAATTTTTTGCGACTATTTTCCTCTCCTTTACCCTCGCGGCAATTATTCCTGCCAAAACATTCGCCAAAGTGACAAAGGAAGAGAAGGAAATGATTAAGAAAATGGTGAAGGACAACGGCTATCGCAATGCCGAAATGAAAGAGACGGACGATGTCAGATATATCTTGATAGAGGTGGAAAAGAATAAATTCATCGTCGCCGACCAATTGGGAAAAATAATTATCAAAGCTCCTGATACTCAGTCTAAAGGATATAACGACATTACACTTTTCGAATCAAATGCAAGGGGACGCAAGAATTATCGCTATCAGAAGAAAGGAGGTATGCTCGGTTTTCTTTCTGTGGAGACCCACGAAGCGTTTTTCCCCGGAAACCAGGCAGTTTTCTGTGCCGAGGCAGAAGGATGCAAGACAGATTTCTATGCCATTGACGGCACGCTAATCAATTCACTTGAAGCTACTTGCGAGCTTGCACCAGAAATGCAGATATTCATAATCAACGACATATACAATCTTAAAGGTGTAGCTACCGTTGAGGGCAATATCGTGGTAAAGCCTCTTTACGAGGGGATTGAAGCCCAGGAAAGCGGCTTGGTATATTTCACAAAGACAATAGAAGGTGTGCGTATGTGCGGGGCCGTCGATTTTCGCGGCAATGCCGAGGACCAGATACCTTGCAAATTCTTTGATATCACCCACGACAATGGCCACTGGATGGTACAGACACACCGCGGCCTCCCGTTCAACATTTTCGACCCTGCGGACGAGTATGAAGTGGCTTTTGCGGATGACGGACAGAAATATTTTGACCAAGGGGAATATGCAAAGTGCCGTGACTACTACACCCTCCGTGCTCCCGAAGCAGAGCTGGCGCAGTTCTATGTCGGTTTGAGCGACCACGAGTTGGCGATAAACATACTCAATGATATCGAGAAAGAGACAAAAGAGCTCGGCAAGGACGATCCAAGCAAAGAGTACAAAAAGAAAGACAGAAAAGGGGAAAACCGCATCAAATATATAAACGAGCTCCTCTCGGAATGCGAGGCATCACTGCGCAGCGCTACATCCAATTTGGACAAGTATGCAAAGACAGGTGTGGACAAGTCTATGACTCAGGTGGCAAAAGAGGCCGCTGACGGCGCATTTGCAGCTCTCAACAATTTTGAAGACACCAAGAAGAGCGTAAAGAAATCCATCGACCAGTTCTACACAAAGCAAAAGGCCGCCGAAGAGAAAAAGAAAGCCGCCGAAGCAAAGAAGAAAAAGTAAACTTCTATGTTTCTGCTGATAACGATACTGGTGCCTGCCTTGATGATGGCCTTGGCAGTTAATGTGGTGTATCTGCTGGTGCGGATTTTCACACTGCCCTGGCATATCCATATAGCTTATGGGCCGTTTGCCTGGACAGCAGTCGGTCTTTTGACTTTATGGGGAGCATTGATATTGTATGGGAACCTTATCGGGCGGTTCCGCAGCGAGACAAAAACCTGGGAGTTTGTCCACAAAGAGATTCCGGAAGCATTTGACGGATACAGAATAGTGCATATAAGCGACTTACATTTAGACAGTTGGAAAGGTCACGAAAAGCAGCTGGCCAAGCAGATGGCGGCTGTAAATTCTTTAAAACCGGATCTTATCTGTTTTACCGGAGACCTCGTTTCTATGTCACCTTCAGAGGCAGAGCCTTTTCTTGAAATTCTGCGAATGCTCAAGGCTAAGGATGGAATCATTTCGGTCCTTGGCAATCACGACTATCTCCCATATTCAAGGGATACGCAAGTCAGTAGGGAAGAACAATTGGAAGATGTGATACGCATTGAGAGGGAACTCCTTGGCTGGCAGCTTCTTATGAACGAAAACACCACAATTCGCCGTGGCGGGGACACCCTCGCGATACTTGGATGCGAAAACCAAAGCGTCGGTGCACATTCAGTTGTAAAGCGTGGAAATCTTGAAAAGGCAGCTGAGGGAACGGAAGGGATGATGCGCATCCTGCTCACTCACGATCCGTCCCAATGGCGCAAGGAAGTGCTCGGCAAGACGGATATTCCTTTGACGCTTTGCGGCCACACCCACGCAATGCAGATGCGCATATTCGGCTGGACACTATCCAAATATCTCTATCCCGAATGCGATGGTCTCTATTCCGAAAACGGCCAGTCCCTCTATGTGAACATCGGGCTTGGCGGCACCGCCCCCTTTCGCATCGGAGCCACCCCCGAAATCACACTAATGACACTACGGACAATCCTCTAATGTCACTCTATGAAGACACCAAACCATCACTCCATCCACAAACACCTTCGTATTTGACTCTCCGGGATCAGTTTGTCTGACAATTTCCTTGCAAGCAAAGATGCTCCGTCCTGCTCCAAAAAGTGAAAACTTCTCAAATTCTTATCAGCGACATATTTGTCTATAAGAGTACATACCTGAATGTCATTCATGCCTAAACATCTGATATCCAATGTATCTGCACTCAATATTTGATAATCGGCATCGTAGGAGTTCTTATTTATGTCATACAAGAACTTCTTCACATTATTATTCCAGATAGCCCTAACTGATTCTACCGCAACATAACTTAATGGTAGAATCATCCCATCATTGCTTACAAGCCATTCCCCCGGAATAGAGACCGAACGTGATATCCCCCTCAATCTGCGCACTGAAATTTCTGAAACAGCAGAGCACCCTGACAAGAAAGGGATTATAACAACATCGGGGATAAGTTCTTTCAAAAAAATCCAAGAAGCCGAAGTGTATTGATACGAAAATACAGACCTTGCGACCGTATGATGAACAGGATTTTTCATCACATATAGCAATTCATTCATAAATGATTGTTCGTCAACTGTTTTCCAACATAAAGAGAACTGATTTCTGAGCCGTTTCCCATATTTGATTGAATATTCAATTGAGTAGATTCTGAAAATATCTGAGACCAGAGATTGAATAATTTCGTCACCGGGGGACTCCACCAACAAATGTATATGCGTTGACATATAACTGAATGCCAATACCTTGACACATCTCTTATAGCAAAGCACTGCTATATTGTTATTGATTGTCACATAGTCTTGATTGTTGCGGAACAGCACGACCTTGCCGTGACTGTAAACGTGATAAATGGTATTCATACTGCACACACTGTCCCTTCTGCCATTTTTATCGGGATTGTGTGCAAGTTAAACATTTTTTAATTTGGAATAACTTCGAATCCCTCATATTTTACTTTAAGACACATAACTTTACGAAAAGGATTCACATCTGTCGCGGAATATGCGTTAAAGTGTGACACATATATTTAGAATCCCTTTCATCTGTCACGCTTACACGATATTCACGTGTCAGATATTTCACCAAATCCACTTGTGGGAATGATTTTGCGTACAACTGTCACGCATATCCACGTTACATGTGACACATATAACGAAAAACCAATACATCTGTCACGCTTGTACGCAAATTGTGTAACAGATGGATTGAACAATAAATCCTGATAACTGAATCAGTTTATTTCGGAAGATACAGCCCTCTGCGGATTTTTTGGGTGGGAGTCTTTTCAAAAGGCTCCAAGCGCCCTTTGATGACCGAAATATGGGAAAACTTGTTGACCTTCTGGTTCACAAAATCCCGAATCTTCAAATCCAGCTTTTCCATGACGGCATCCTTTTCAGCCCCCTCGAGCTTTCCGACAATCCTGCGAACTTTGTCATTGTCATAAACCACTAAGGCAGTGAGTTTGCCGTTCTCCATATACACAATCGACTCCGACACGAAAGTATTGGTATTCAGCACGTTCTCAATCTCTTCCGGATAGATGTTCTCTCCAGACGGCCCAACAATCATAAAATTGGTACGGCCTATGATGGATATATACCCATCTTTGTCTATGGTGGCCATATCCTTAGTGTGGAACCAGCCATCGGGGGTAATCGCTTCTACAGTAGCCTCCGGGTTCTTGTAATATCCCTGCATTATGCACGGCGTCTTGATGAGCAGTTCCCCCTCTCCGTTGGCGTTGGGATTTCCAATCTTGGCCTCGATGGTAGAACTTACCAAAGGGCCTGTGGTACCAATCTTGGCAGCACCGGGGAGGAAAAGGCAGAGCAATGGTGCAGTCTCTGTGAGGCCATAACCCACAGCGTATGGCATATCTCCCTCATACAGAAATCTTTCGGCAGCCGTATTGAGTTTGGCGCCACCGATTGCCAGCATCCTCATCCTCCCGCCAAGGGCCTCTTTGAGTTTCTTGGCAGCGATGCGGTGATAGAGTTTGCGAGTGGGAGCGAATCCGTAGATTGCCTTGCCGAACTTCATTCCGACAATCTTTCCCATAACGGCACTCTTGTAAATCTTCTCCACCACAAGCGGCACGCTGATCATCACCGTTGGGCGAACCTCTTTAAAAGCGGGCATCAGTACCGCTGCGGTAGGAGCCTTGTCGAGATAAGTCACTCTCGCACCGCGTGAAAATGGATATAGCATCCCCACAGAGGCCTCGTAGGTATGTGAAAGGGGCAAGATTGAAAGGAAGATATCCCCCTTCCACACCGGGAAAAGGTCTGCAAG
>JABUTQ010000310.1 GCA_021443605.1 Bacteroidales bacterium
TACAAATTAATTCAGAGTTGAGACAAAGATTTTTGTATCTTTGTTTTGCTATGGCAGACAAAACTATACTGAAGCCCTTCGACATATTCCTGATTATAGGGGTAATAGTCTGTAATATAGTTTATTATATTGCATCGGGCGAGATAGACTATCTGGGGTTCGCTGCAGCTGTGACCGGCATCGTGAACGTAGTTTTGTGTGCAAGGGCGCATCTTCTCAACTACGCTTTCGGCATCGTGAATGTCTCGATAATGGCCATCATCTACTTTCTCGGCAGCACTTGGGGAAATGCAGTTTTATACGGGGCATATTTTCTCCCGATGAACGTTGTGGGGCTGATTTCCTGGAAAAAGAATCTGACAGACGACCAATCGGGGGTGATAGAGACCAAGCGGCTTACCGCAAGGCAGAGACTCGTCTGGGGAGCCGTTTCAATCGCCTTTGTAGTTGGAGGAGTATATCTGCTGCGGCTGTTCAACGGAAACGAACCCGTGCTGGATTCCATAAGCACAATAATTTCCGTAGTGGCTATGGTAATGCTGGTGAAGGCCTATATGGAGCAGTGGTGGCTCTGGCTGTTCATCAATATCGTGTATGTGGCCCTCTGGACAAGAAACGTGATTGTCGGCACTCCACACTCCGTATCGACACTCATTATGTATATTTTCTATACGCTCAATTCGATAAACGGATTGATAATATGGCAAAGATTAAGTAAAAAATAACTATAAAACTATGAATTGCAAGAATTTACACAAAGCCCATCCTTGGCATGGCATCTCTCCGGGAGACCTTACTCCGGACGAAGTCCGCTGCTTTATCGAAATAGTGCCCACCGACACTGTAAAATATGAGGTGGATAAGGAAACAGGGTATCTCTCAATCGACCGCCCGCAGAAATTCTCGAACATCGTCCCTGCGCTGTACGGATTCATCCCACGCACATTGTGCGCAAAGAATACCGCAGAGCTGACAAACAAGGCCGTAGCCCGTTTTGACATCGAAGGAGACGGCGACCCGCTCGACATCTGCGTCCTCACCGAAAAAGACGTGACTCACGGAGATGTGCTTGTGCGCGCAATCCCCATCGGAGGCATCCGTCTGATAGACACCGGCCAGGCAGACGACAAGATTATCGCTGTGCTCAAAAACGATGCGATGTATATCCAATATGCTGATATCAACCAACTTCCGATGGCAGTTGTAAGGAGGCTTGTCCATTATTTCACCACTTATAAGGATATCCCCGGCGATGTAAAAAAGAGGACTGAATTTGTAAATCTTTATGGAGCGAATGAAGCCCACGAAGTGATTCGCCGCTCAATGAAAGACTACGAAGAGAAATTCGGGGAATATCTCACTATGGAGAAATAGTCGGCTTCTTATTAATCCTGTTTTATGTGAATGTCCCTTTGAGGGAATGGTATCTCTATTCCGTTCTCGACGAAGGCATTGTAAGTGGCTTCCCTTATGGAGGCCATCATTCCCCCCTTTTCGGAAATCTTGAGCCATACCTTTATCTGCAAATCTACGCTGCTGTCGCCAAAATTGGAAAGGTGAACAATGGTGCCGGTGTTGGGCTTGAATTTCTCCTCTAACGGTTTGACGGCCTCAAGTATCACTGTACGAGCCTTTTCCACGTCCGTCCCGTAGGCAACGCCCACATCGATGATGCACAACTCGTACTTGTTGTTCTTTGTGAGGTTGCAGAAATTCTTCTGGAACAGCTGGCTGTTGAGGAAGGAAATGGTGTTGCCGGTAAGTGTCTCCACGGTGGTGCTCCTTATCCCTATGTCAGTGATTCTGCCCCTGACGCCATCACACTCGATTATGTCGTTCAGGTGCACGCGCCCCATAAGGAGGGAGATACCGCAGAAGAGGTCGTTGATTGTATCTTTGAGGGCGAATCCAAGACCTACACCCATACCACCCATCGCGGCTATGAGCCCCTTGCTGCTGATATTGAGCAGGTACATCGCGATGACGCCGAATATGAACCAGGTGAAAATGCTCCCCAGGGTGACATACAGGGGAATAGGCCCCGTGTAATAGCTCTTGCCGAAGATTGATTGCAGCAAATTCTTGATAATCTGAAGAATCCAGTTGGTGCAGAATGCTATGGCTATGACAATGAGGATGACGGAAATGGAAATCTTGATTCCCTCCTCACTCGGCATCAAATCCATCTGCAGCAGTTCTCTGGCCCAGCTGTTCATACTGAAAATCTTGGCAGACCAGGGAAAACTGATTACAATGGATGCAATTGTCATAAGAGGAGTTATGAGCTTGTCAACGGTGGGATTCAGCCATTCCTTGCGGAACTCCGAAACCTTGCCATTGGGAGTGTTGCCGGCAGTAAGGAAAGTCTGAAGGCAATGTACTATCTGCAAGCAGGTTATCTGGATAATCCAGTAGAACATTATGACCAGCGCAAGGAAGTTGTATCCGCACCAGGAGAGGAAGCACATTCCCGAAGTAATTAGAAAAGTGGTCCAAAGCAATATGGCCGGAAGCCTTTCCAACTCTTTCCCTTTGTTGAGCAATATTATGAATTGCCATACGGCAGAGAGGGCGAATACTGCGGGAATGGTGAAATTGACCACGTTGTTGCTCACCAGCGCGGCCCTTTCGAGAATAAGCACGAGGGCCACGAACAATATGGGAAAGTAAAACTTCAAGGACTCCCAAATCTTGTCGGCCTCCGATACTACGATGACACTTATCAAGTTGATGGAAAAAATCACAAGGAACTCTATGAACACCTTCAGGAACTGCATTCGGAAATAGTCAAACGAACCGAGAGCATCTGCAAGGCATACCAGGATTATGAAGAGGAAAAGGGTAAGGCAGGCTCCTATCCACCACCTCTTGCCTCTTATGGAGTTGTTGACAAATTTCAAGTTCAGCCCCTTCCAGGCGATTGGGAAGGCTATCGCTGCAGCTACGCAGAAGTATATAATCAGGTACAGCCAAAGTGACCTCTTTTCGCGCTGGTCTGCCTTGGTCTCGATGCGATTCGGATCGTTTTTTCCCTTCAAGTCGCTGACAAAAGATCTCCACGTTTCGCTAAAATTCTGGAACAATGAGAGATACGAGCCACTGCTGCTCAGGAACACCCTCCGGCGGATTTCCTCGAAGTGTGTGGTGTTATAGACCGCCATCTCCTCGATACGTTCCTTCATCACTTCAAAGTGCTCCGAATTGGCCTCAAGGTCACTCTGCAACTCACCGAACCGGGTCCGCACCTCCGCACATATCTCGATGCAATTTTGTCTTGATTCCTCTCCCTTGCTGGTCAGATTCTCCGGACGAATACGGTTGAGCAACTCCTCAAGCCGCTGAAAACGGTCTATTTCTGAAAGGAACGCTTGCTTCCAATTCTCAAATGGGGAGCTGTCGCGCTTGAAATCCTCCATCAGTTCCTGGAGGTTTTGGCAAGCTTTGGAAAGGCCGAAAAGTCTGTCTTCCGATTGTGTGTAAAGCACGATGGAATACTCTTGGCAGTCGTGCATACATTTGTCGAGGTGTGCCCAGTGCTCGGTGCGCTGATTCTCGTATTGTGCAAGGTAATATTCCAGATTGTCCTTGAGCATCACGAGTTCGTCGTTCAGCCTTCTGACCGTTACGTCCATACTCTCTTCGGTAATCACGGCTCCGAGAGGGGACATTGAAATGAAAATGACAGCAATTAGGGCAAAAATTCTCTTCATATCCGCAAATATAGGTCAATTTCTCTATCTTTGTAGGTATGAATAAGAAGATTTTTGCCTTGCTCGCCATATTCTCCGTAATGGTACTTTCATCTTGCGGGAGGAACGTCAAGATATTTTCTGGAACCTTCGACAGGATTCTGAAGAAAATGACACTTGAAGAAAAAGCAATGTTGGTCACGGGGGCCGCCGCATTCTCTCCTGCCGACACCCTTTTGGAGGGGCAGGCAGCCGGAGCTGCAGGTGCCACGACCCCCATCGAGCGGATAAACTTGCCTGCAATATCTTTTGCCGACGGCCCTGCCGGTTTGAGACTTGACTCCGAGCATACCTGGTATCCCTGCGGGACTATGCTTGCCTGCAGCTGGGATACGGAACTCGTTGAAAATGTAGCTTCCCGCATAGCAGAAGAGGCACGAAGCAAGGGAGTGGACGTGATGCTCGGCCCCGGTATGAACATACAACGCAATCCTCTGGGAGGGCGCAATTTCGAATATTTCTCGGAAGATCCATATCTCACCGGCAAGATGGCCGCTGCATACGTCAATGGGCTGCAGGATAAGGGTGTGGGTGCCTGTGTCAAGCATTTTGCCCTCAACAATCAAGAAAGCGGCCGGTCGTTCAACAATGCCCGTGTCTCTCCCCGCGCACTCAGGGAGATTTATCTGAAAGGGTTCGAGATGGTGGTGAGGGAGTCACGTCCCTGGGCAGTGATGTCTTCCACTAACAGGATAAACGGAGTCTATGCATCTCAGTCAGAGGCACTTCTCACAAATCTTCTGCGTGCGGAGTGGGGGTTTGACGGAGTCGTGGTTTCAGGCTGGGGCGCGGCAGACAGTATAGCAGCTATGCTTCACGCGGGGAACGACCTCATCGAGCCGGGCAGCAGACAGGCTTATGAAGATATCATCGGAGCAGTTGAGAGCGGACGCCTTTCCGAGGCGGAGCTCAATGTCAATGCAAGGCGTGTAATAGACCTTCTGGGACGATGTTCCCTCAAATTTGAGGATGCTCCGATGCAGCATTCCATAGAGGAGCATATCGCCCTTGCAAGGAGATGCGCCGCCGACGGTATGGTATTGCTTGAGAACAAAGACAGATTCCTCCCTATCACTGCGGAAAAATATCCTTATGTGGCTGTATTTGGCCAAGATACTCTGATTGCAGGAGGTCTGGGAAGTTCTACGGTAAACACTTCACACATTCCTGTGCTGTCTGAAGCCCTTGCCAATGCCGGATTCCACATCGCCGAGAATGCCGAAGACGCCGATGTCGCTTTCGTGGTCATATCGCGAGGCGCCACCGAAGGAGAAGACAGGCCATTGTCCGATTTCTATCTGTCAAAGGATGAAAACAAGATGTTGAATGATGTTTGTCGGAGTTTTCATGAGCAAAACAAGAAAGTTGCCGTAATATTAAATACGGGAGGGGTCATCGAAACCGCTTCGTGGAAAAATCTTCCGGACGCACTCCTTCTTGCCTGGCTTCCCGGGCAGGAGGGCGGCAATGCCATTGCAGACATTGTGACCGGTGCTGTGACTCCTTCGGGACATCTGGCCCAGAGTTTCCCCATCGATTGCAAGGATGTCGCATCTTCTTCCAACTTCCCGATGTCTGAACTCAAGTCGGCCAAAGGGAAGCAGGTCAAGAATTTTGACTATACCAATTACCAAGAGGGTATCTATGTGGGATACAGATATTTCGACACTTTTAAAAAAGAGGTATCCTACCCTTTCGGATATGGTTTAACTTATACCACATTCTCTATGGATGACCCGGAACTGTTTGAATATAGGTTCAAGAATTTGATGGAAGTGGTTGTAGAGGTCACCAATACCGGGGATATGCCCGGACGCGCCGTAGTCCAGCTATATGTCAAGGCTCCTATGCGGGGTATGCAGGAAAAACCCGCCAAAGAACTCAGAGCATTTGCCAAGACAAAAGAGTTAAAGCCGGGAGAGACCGAGATTGTGACTTTCCCCCTCACGAAGACCGAGTTCGCCTCATACAACGAGGCTTCCTGCTCTTGGATTGTGGATTCGGGCACTTACATCTTTATGTCCGGAAATTCTTCTGCCGACATTACTGGCGAGACGGCCAGATACTTTGAAAAATCCATTTCGATACCTGTCGAAGACGTACTTGCTCTCGACAGTCCAATCAACGAACTGCGCGTGCGCAAATCCTTCTTCAGGGAGCACGTCAGGAAAGACAAGAGTACAAGTACGAAACGCACCACAAATCAGGTTTCAAAGAGCGTAACTCCCGACACAACCGCAATCGTCCCAGCTGCCGTTCTAAATCAACGATAGTTCACGTCCTACCGTGATCCATACACTTTATCGAGCCATATCGCAAAGAAGCGGTTGGTGATGCAGTAAGAAGTGCCATCTTTGGTGATAATCTCTTTATCGTAGAGCATCCTCGTTGCACTCTGGACAGTGCTCGGGCTTTTCAAAGAGTGTTTTCGGACAAAAGCAATGGAAGTGATTCCATCTGCCTTCTCTTCCTTTGCTATGGCAATCAAGAGTGCCTTTTGAGCTTCCGGATAGGATTTGAATTGATCTTCGAATGCTTTGCCATTAAGCTTCACCACATAATCAACTGACTCTGAGACAGTATCTGACGTGATATGGTTGTCATTTGCGGCACGTTCATACAATTCGTTCAAGAGTCTCTGCACATACCAGGTGTGTCCTTCGAATTTGTCATAAACCTTGTCAAAACATTCTCTGTTGATGATGCGGCCTGCAGCTTCGAAATGCCCCTTCGTGAAGTTCCAGTATTTCTCCCTGTCTATGACATCAAGGTAAAGTGGCGAACAGCTCATATAGAATGGTTCTGACGGACTATTGAATAGAGTGTCCATCATCCTGCGATTGCTGCCGGCAAATATGAATCTTGCGTTGCTGCACTTTTGGACATACGAGCGAAGTAATGCTATCACGTTCTTTTCAGGATACTCAGCTATCTGCTGAAACTCGTCAATGGCCACGAGACAAGGCTTCTCAGCCTCTTTCAGATAATTGAATATCTCCTCGAGGGATTCCTGTGGACGGAGAATCTCACCAAGCGAGAGATTGAATTCGAGTTCACCGCTAACAGGATTCATCTTCACTCCCGGACGGAGAGACTTCACAACGGACACGAAATTGTCCAGAAATCTCCCTTCGCGAGTCTTCATCTTCCCTACAATCTCATTACTCAGAAGAAGAATCATCTCTGCAAGATTGCTTGTGGGGAAGAGGTCAAGAGTAAAAGTGGTATATGCCTCCGACATAGACTTTTCGCGTATAACGTGCGCAATAAGTCCCGACTTGCCCATTCTTCTGGGCGAGATAAGCACAGTGTTCCTGCCGTTGATAATGTTGCTTCGCAAAATAGAACTCTCAAATTCCCTATCGCAAAAATATTCAGGTGCGACATAATCTTCGGTAATGATGAATGGGTTTATTGTCATTTTGATTCTTTTTGGCAAAGATATTATTTTGATTTCAATTATTCAAATCTAAATAATTTGATTTTGAATAATTGGTGCCTGGGTATTTTTATTACGATGTTTCCGTTACGTTAATTATGTAACGTACTTATCGAAACGATATGAATCCGAATAGTCCAATTTTTTACAAACTTTTTTTGTCAATCGTTTTGAATTTTGTAACTTAGCGACAGATATTTTTCGGGTGAAGTGTCAGTGCCTGACAATTTTGCCCCAAGAACCGATAAGATTTGACAGATGCAGAATGGGGTTTACATATTTTTAGGTGTAGATTTGCATTTGATTGCAAAGGTGGTTGACATATACCCCCCCCCACTTAAATAACTGCATATCAGCAACATACATAAATAAAGCCCTACTGTTAGGATTATCTCATTCCTGCGGTGGGGCTTTTTGTTTTGCACAAAATACTACCCATTAACACTAATAAAATATACGATTACATGAAGACAAAGTATGTAGCATTAGCACTCATGATTGTGACTTTGGTAAGTTGCAATG
>JABUTQ010000234.1 GCA_021443605.1 Bacteroidales bacterium
CAAGGTTCAGGTAAGACCACCTTCTCCGGCAAACTTGCCCTTAACTGCAAGACAAAGAGAGGTTTGAAGGTTATGCTGATTGCCGGTGACGTATATCGTCCCGCAGCTATTGACCAGTTGAAAGTGCTTGGCGAACAGATAGGCGTGTTCGTATATACGGAAGAAGGGGTGAAGGATCCTGTAAAGATTGCCAAGAACGGTATAGCATACGCAAAGAGAGAGGGATACTCCCTCGTAATCATAGATACCGCCGGTCGTCTCGCCGTCGATGCCCAGATGATGGATGAGATTGCCGATATAAAGAAGGCTGTGACACCTACCGAAATCCTCTTCGTAGTTGATGCGATGACCGGTCAGGATGCCGTTGAAACTGCCAAGGCATTCAACGACAGACTTGATTTTGATGGCGTTGTCCTCACCAAGATGGATGGTGACACCCGTGGCGGTGCCGCACTCTCCATCAAGGCGGTGGTCAACAAGCCAATCAAGTTCATCAGCAGCGGTGAAAAGATGGAGGCGCTTGATATCTTCTACCCGAAGCGTATTGCAGACCGCATCCTCGGAATGGGAGACGTGGTTACTTTCGTAGAGAAGGCACAGGAGCAGTTTGATGAAGAGGAAGCCCGCAAACTTCACAAGAAGATTGCCCGTGATCAGTTCACTCTCAGCGACTTCTATCAGCAGATACAGCAAATCAAGAAGATGGGAAACATCAAGGATCTTGCCTCAATGATACCCGGTGTCGGCAGAGCGCTGAAAGATGTGGATATGGACAACTCCTCTTTCAAGAGCGTCGAGGCAATTATCCTATCGATGACGGTATATGAGAGGGAAAACCCCAATATCATCAATGGAAGCCGGAGAAAGAGAATAGCCGAGGGTAGTGGCACAAGTGTTGTTGAGGTCAACAGATTGTTGAAACAGTTCGACCAGACCCGTATGTTGATGAAAAAAATGACCAAGAGAAAATAAATGTTTCAATTTTATTGTATTAACTTTGCATAAATTAAAAAAAATGCATGTCATTATGAAAAAGAAATTATTGATTATGCTGGCATTCGTTGCGGTAATCGCCGGTGCTTCAAGCTGTTCGAAAACTTGCCATTGCATTACTGAATACATCGGCTGGAGTGAAAAAGAGCCATTTGAGGAAGATTTGCAGGTTGACAAGAATACCACCTGTTCATCGCTGAATCAAAGCAAGAAAATTGGTTCCGGTGAAATGAAAATGACTTGTACTAATAAATTGTAACCTATTAATTTTAAATAAGATAAGAAATGAAAAAAGTTTTGATTTTAGCTGTTTGCCTCCTTTCAGTGGTTGGACTCAGCAGCTGCAGCAAAAAGAACGCTTGCCATTGCGAAGCAACTTCAGGTAGCCAAAAGTTCTCACAAGATTATGATATGCCTGAGAACGGCAGCTGTGCACAGTTTGAAACAGAATTCTTGGGTGTGAAGATTACTTGCACCAAGAAATTGATCAATTTCTAAGGAAGAATTTTGAGAACTCTGTTCAGAATATTATCCGGAGTTATATTTATAGTGTCGGCAGTGGCAAAGTTGCTATCTGCCGACACTTTTGAATTATATGTATTCAGCTTGGGATTTTTCAATCTTGGGCTTTCGTTTCTTGCTGCAAGAGTGGTCATTGCGGTGGAGTTTGCATTGGGTCTTTGGCTTATCTCCGGCATCAAGTCAAAAATCTCGGTGCTTTCTGCAATGGGGCTTACGGCAACATTTTCACTTTTTTTGCTCTATCTCATTCTTGTTGGATCGAACGAGAATTGCCACTGTTTTGGAGAGCTTGTCGATTTGTCTCCAACACAATCTCTCATCAAGAATCTACTTATTCTTACAATTCTTTTCTTTGCCCTTAAATCGAAATCGTACAATTTCAAGTTTGCGGCAATTGTCGTCACAGCTCTTTTCGCGATATCTGCTGCAACGGTTGTAATAGTTTCACCTCCTGATAATTGGCGCTATGACAGCTATGCGCAGAACGGGTTCAACATGGATGCATATCAAGAGCTTTTGGAAGCTGTTCCGGACGATATCGCGAGCATTTTAGCATCGGATGAAGAGAAAGTTATCTGCTTTTTCAGCCTCGAATGCGAGTATTGCAGGATGACGGCAAAAAAACTCGGAATCTTACGCAACGATTGGGAATTTGCAGCCGACTCAATCATTTGTCTGTTCCCTCAAACCAACGGTGAGACTGAAATCACCCCTGAACAATTCTTCGAAGAAACGGGGTTGTATCCAAACGAATATTATACGATGCCGGCCCTGCAATTTGTGAAATCGGTATCGGGATACCTCCCAACTGTGGCAATAATGAAAGATGCCACTCTTGTTAAAGAGTTTGGTTACAGAGATTTACATTAGAGACTCTTTTCGTTGCCTTCCAATAATTTTGGCCGCAGTTGCTTTGTCCTTTCAATTGCATTTTCTTCCTGCCACTCCTTTATCAGTTTAGGATTTCCGCTGAGCAGCACTTCAGGAACTTTCCAGCCGTTGAATTCTGCCGGACGGGTGTAGATTTCTGGAGAAAGGATTGAATCCTGGAAGGAATCCGACAGGGCGGAGGTCTCGTCTCCCAATGCTCCCGGAATCAGCCTTATCACCGCATCGCAGATGATTGCAGCGGGAATTTCTCCTCCGCTCAAAACATAGTCTCCCACAGATATCTCCTTGGTAATCAGGTGCTGACGGATACGATGGTCGATTCCTTTGTAGTGGCCGCAGAGAATGATGACGTTTTCACAGCAGGAGAGGGAGTTTGCCATCGGCTGGTCGAGGATTTCTCCATCCGGAGAGGTGTAGATTATTTCATCGTAATCCCTTTCGGCCTGCAGCATGGAGATGACTTTGAACACAGGCTCAATCTTCATCACCATCCCGGCATCTCCACCGAAAGGGTAGTCATCAATCTGCTTGTATCTTCCGTTTCCGTAATCGTGCAGATTGTGTATATGTATCTCTACCAAGCCTTTATCCTTGGCCCTTTGAATTATCGAATGGTTGAGCGGACTTTCCAAAAGGTCCGGCACAGCTGTCAAAATATCTATTCTCATATTTCAATTCCGTAGGGCGAAGATACTATTAAGCGGGCTAAATGCCAAACTTGTTTGCACATACTTCCTCAAGAATTCGGATATTTCCCAAATAAATATTACATTTGCGAGATTGAATAAATTTATACTACTATGAGTGAAGATCTTAAACCAATTGCTCCTATGGAGAATCCTGAGGAACAATCTGCTACAGTTAGCGAAAAAGTCGTTGAAACCATAAACGACGTTAAGGAAGTTATTGAAGAAAAGATGGCTGATGTCAAGGAGGCTGTCGAGAATGCCGTGGAGGCTGCTCCCGAAGCATTCGAGGAAATCATTGATTATGCCGGCAAAGGTCTCAAGGAGATTGTGGACATTTTCCAGAATCTCATCGACAAGGGAGACATGCAGTTGCTTTACAAGCACGCCGACGGAATCAAGGCCGCCTTCTACAAGACACTGAAGAAAGAGAAGGTTGCTGCCGGTTTCGTAGAGCCGACAGAGGCTCCTGCTTCAGAAGAAACTCCTGATAATCAGGAAGAAAAGCCTTCAGTTAATCCTTTTGCTGAAATTGAGAGAGGGTTTAAGGATCTTTATGCCACATATAAGGCCGGTCGTGCTGTGTATGTTCAGGAGTTGAATCAGCGCAAAGACGAAAACTTTGCAGTCAAATCTGAAGTTATAGAGGAACTCAGGGCTCTCGTGGAGAATCCGGAGGACATCAACAAGGCTTATCCCCGTTTCAGGGAGCTCCAGAACAAATGGAAAAGTGCCGGCAGTGTTCCCGCCACAAAGGCCAAGGATTTGTATGAGACATATCAGCACTGCGTAGAGAAGTTTTACGATTACGTCAAGATTAACAGAGAGTTGCGTGATTTGGACTTCAAGAAGAACCTTGAAGTCAAGACTGCACTTTGCGAAAAGGCAGAGGCTCTTGCAAATGAAGAGAATCCCGTGGCCGCTTTCGCCACTTTGCAGAAACTGCACGAGGAGTGGAAAGAGTACGGCCCCGTTGACAAGGAGTTCAGGGAGTCGATTTGGGATCGCTTCAAGGCCGCAACCGCTGTCGTAAACAAGCGCCACCAGGAGTATTTCGAGAGCCGCAAGGGCGATCAGAAGCAGAATCTTGATGCCAAAATTGCTCTGTGTGAGAAGGTTGAAGCGATTGCCGAGCAGGTAATCAACGATTCCAACACTTGGAATGCCCTCTCGAAAGAGATTGAAGAGATTCAGAAAGAGTGGAAAGGTATCGGCTTTGCCACAAAGAAAGACAACCAGAAGGTTTATGACCGCTTCCGCGCCGCTTGCGACAAGTTCTATGCTTCAAAGCGCGATTTCTACTCTGATTTCAAGAATCAGATGCAGGAAAATATGGAGAAGAAGATTGCCCTCTGCGAACAGGCCGAGGCAATTATGGACAGTGACGATTGGAAGAAGACGTCAGACACCCTTATCAACCTCCAGAAGCAGTGGAAAGAGATAGGCCCCGTGTCACGCAAGAAATCGGAGCAGATTTGGAAGCGATTCCGTGCCGCTTGCGACAAATTCTTCGACAACCGCGACAAACATTTCAGCGATCAGGATTCACAATATTCAGACAATCTCGCTGCCAAACTTGCTCTTATTGAGGAAGTTGAAAACTATAGCGGAAGTGCTTCGGATACAGCTGCATTGAACGATTTCCAAAGCAGATGGAATGCAATCGGATTCGTTCCAATCAAAGACAAGGAGAAGGTTCAGTCTGCCTTCCGCAAGGCTTTGGCCGCCAAGTTTGAGAATGCCGACGTTCGTGACGGCGGCGACCGCGTGGCCAAGTTCAAGAACCGTTACGGCGACAACCGTGGCAAAGGGAACGGCGTTCATTCTGAAAGAGACCGTCTCGTACAGAAGTTTGTGAAGATGGAGCAGGATATTGCCACTTGGGAAAACAATATGGGATTCTTCTCTAAATCAAAGAATGCGGAAAGCATCCTTGCAGACCTTAAGGAAAAGATTGGAAAGGCAAAGGAAGAGCTTGCCGAGCTTGAAGAGAAGATTAAGTCTTTTGACAAGGAAAACGAAGAATAATGAACAAACAGAGCGTAATCGGATTTGCTTTGATTGGTATTGTATTGCTGTTGTTCAGCTGGTACAACACCAAGCAGTTCGAAAAACAGCAACAGCAGAGAAGGGTTCAGGATTCTATCGCGGCTGTCGAGGCATTGAAGTCCCTGCCTGCGTTTGATTCTACTGCTTCAGCCTCTGAGATAGCGGCTGAAATGGGGGCGGAAGATTCTCCTTTGTATATGAGCGAGATGCTCAATGAAGCGTATGCTGCAAAGGAGGAGTTCTACACCCTTGAAAATGAGAATCTTGCAATTGAGATTTCCACACTGGGAGCCCAGCCTTCGAAAGTTCTTGTCAAGAAGTATTTCAAATATGACAGCACAGCCCTTTATCTGATAAAGGACAGATGCAGCAAGTTTGACATTGAGCTTGATGCCGGACAGTACGTCAATACCAGCGACTTGAACTACAAGGTTGTTTCATCTTCGAATAAAGAGTTGGCTCTCAGGCTTTATTTCAAGCCTGAGTCATATATTGAGACTCTATATTCACTTGCGGAAGATTCATACACCTTGAATACGGCCATCCACTTTGTAGGGATGGACGAGCTAATTCCAAGGAGTTCGTCCCGCTACAAAGTTTCGTGGAGTATGAACGTTCCCCGTCAGGAGAAAGGGTATGAAAATGAAAAGAACTATTCTTCAGTAGCTTACAAGTTCAAAGGCTCGTCTGACATCAAAGATATGAGCTTGCGAAAAGAGAGCGGTCATGATGAGCTTGTTGCTCAGACACAGTGGTTTGCGTTCAAACAACAGTTCTTCTCATCAATATTGATGAGTGACGATGCCTTCGAGTCGGGTGAAATAGCCTACAAGGTCTATCCTGAAAACAATATTGGCAACTATCTGATGACTGCACAGGCAGTTATGAATGTGGCTTACGGCGAAAAGTCTTCCGACTTCACCCACAATTATCAGATGATATTTGTCCCCAACCACTATCCCACCTTGAAAGGATATGAATGCGATTTCGACAAACTGCTCCCGCTCGGTGGCTGGCTGATTGGATCCATCAACAAATACGTGATTATTCCTGTATTTAACTGGCTTAGCAAATTTATTTCAAGCTATGGCATTATCATCTTGATACTCACATTGTTGATGAAGCTTGTCATTTCACCTCTCACACTGAAGTCTTATATGTCTTCAGCCAAGATGAAGGTACTCAAACCGGAGATAGACAAGATAAACGCAAGATATCCTAAGCCGGAGGATGCGATGAAGAAGCAGCAGGCCACGATGGACCTCTACAAGAAGTGCGACGTGAATATGTTCGGCGGATGTCTTCCGTTGCTTCTCCAATTCCCTATTCTCTATGCGATGTTCAGGTTCTTCCCATCATCGTTTGAGCTTCGCCAGCAAGGTTTCCTATGGGCCTCAGATTTAAGTACATACGATTCAATTCTCAA
Organism: Bacteroidales bacterium; assembly: GCA_021443605.1. GTDB lineage: Bacteria > Bacteroidota > Bacteroidia > Bacteroidales > UBA932 > Equibacterium. The sequence goes on from JABUTQ010000234.1 coordinate 6,568, forward strand.
TTTCGGATTCAAGATTCCTCTCTATGGAGACCACGTTTCATTGTTCTCTCTGTTGATGGGTATCAGTATGTTCTTCTATTCAAAAGTGACTTTGGCGAATGTCGATAACAGCCAGATGCCCGGAATGAAGTTTATGCAGCTGTGGTTTATGCCGATATTTATGGTTGTTCTCTGCAACAATTTCTCGGCCGGTTTGAGCTACTATTATCTTCTTTCAAACTTGATTACAATTATCCAAAACTGGGTGATTCGCAAGTGGTTCGTGAATGAAGAGGAGCTTTATGCCAAGCTAAAGGAGAAAGCCGACAGCAAAGGTCCCGTAAAAAAATCGAAATTCCAGCAGCGCCTCGATGAGGCATACAGGATTCAGCAGGAACAGCAGAGACAGCAGAAATCGAAAAGATAATTCTATGACTACAATATCTGAAAGGATAAATTACTACAGAGACGCACTCCCGTTCGGAGTGCGTCTTGTTGCTGTATCCAAATTCAAGCCTCTTGAAGATATAATTGAGGCATATTCGGCAGGGCAGAGGGTATTTGGCGAAAGTCGTCCATTGGAGTTCGAGCAGAAGGCGAAAGCCGCACCATCGGACATAGAGTGGCATTTCATCGGGCATCTCCAGACTAACAAGATAAAGAATGTAGTGCCGTATACAGCTGTGATAGAGTCAGTTGACAGCGAGCATCTTCTATCGGAAATCAATGCCTATGCAGGCAAGATTGGGAAGAAACAGAGTTGTTATATAGAGATTCACATTGCAGAAGAGGAGACCAAGAGCGGTTTTTCATTTGAAGAGGCGCTTGATGTGGCCCGCAGGTCAGCGGAGTTTGAAAACGTCAGTTTTGACGGGATTATGGTTATGGCAACCAATACTTCTGATGAGGATAAGGTTAGGCGAGAGTTCAGAAATGCCGCATCTATGGCAAAAGAAGTGGCTTCAGCCCTCGGTCGGGAGCGCATTGAGCTTTCAATGGGGATGAGTCAAGACTGGCAAATCGCTGTGCAAGAGGGGAGTACCGCTGTTCGTATCGGATCCTCCATCTTTGGCGAGCGAGTGTAGCTCGTCATCCTGAGCATCAGCAACTCGTCATCCTGAGC
>JABUTQ010000045.1 GCA_021443605.1 Bacteroidales bacterium
CCCCTCTCCTTCTCTATCTCTGCGGGGTCGAGCAGAAGGTCATTTGCCCAATCATGGAGAATCAAGAGGCAGGAATCTTGTATCCCCTCTCTTGTAACAGGAACATTTGAGATATTATAAACTGTCTGATCTATAGACGTATAAGCATTCAAATTATATCCAAATTTGATACCTACAGATTCACACCAATCGATAAGGCTGTTGCCCGGAAAGTTCTTTGTGCCGTTGAAGCACATATGCTCGAGGAAGTGGGCAAGACCACGCTGGTTTTCTTCTTCGAGGATAGAGCCGACTTTCTGTGCTATGTAGAAATCGGCCTGCCCCTTGGGAGTCTCATTGTGACGGATATAATAGGTGAGACCGTTTGAAAGTTTGCCGATGCGGACATTTTTGTCAACCGGAATCGGCATTGTGTTTTGAGCAAACAAGGCTACGCTGCAAAACAGCGCCGCACCTGCAAGCAAAACTCTTGAAAATAGTGTTTTCATTTTATGTAAAAATCTAATTGATACCTACGAAAATAAACAAATAAGAGTAAAAAACAAAAAAATACCGATTAACGATTTCTCGTCATCAAGCGCCACGCGGGGTGAAGGTCGTTATTCTGCTCCGACTGTGCTTTTACGATGTCATAAAAGAAGGTCAGGATGGCATTAGGATTGGCTGCGAAAGCCTTGTCTTTCATCTTCTGTTCAAACTCTGCCTTCAGTGACGGATCTTTTGCAAGCATCTCTCTTCCCTTCTCTTCCATATACGCCTTGCGAATCCAGAACTCATTGGAAGCCTGGACGTTGCTGTTGAAAAAGCCCCAATAGGTCAGCGAGCCCGGAGCGCCAGGTTCAAGCGCCCACACAGCAGCCGGAGCTGCCGGCTGGTTCATATCTATCACATAACTTCCCGCAGGAGCCGTAAGTTTCTCTTTTTGGGAAGTATAGCGGGCATTTACCGTAATCCTTCCTTCGCTCTGGCGTCTTGAAAAATCCCCTCCCGTATAGCGGTAAGTCTCCACTTCCATCTCAACGGGAGCATCCAGACGGCTCATCGCAACTCCATGCAAGGCAAGGATTTCGGCTATATCGCCCCGTTCAGGCATAAGGATATAATATTCCGGAATCATCACCGTGTAGGTTGGTTTTACCCCCATCTTGATAAAGGTAGGTGTATTAATCGGCTTGTTATAATTGTGCCTAACCCACATCGCGCCGGAGAGGTCGCTTATTGTGGTGTCACGCCCCCAGGCGAGGAATACGACATCTTTCTTTACTTCATCAGTAATCTGAAAATTAAGCACATACGGCTTTGAACGAAACTCGGCACTTGCCACATACTCGTCCGACTTGCGGACCGCATCTTTCAGAGTCTCTGTATTTTCCGCAAGAATTTTCATTGAATTTCGGATATATGCAATTGTGCATTCGACCCTCTGCCGATATGGTTTATAGATATGATTTTCTATCAGCAGGCTCGGGCGGTTGCGCATAGCCCCATACGATTCTGAATAGCGAGGATCGAAGAACACCCGTGAAATGCCATCTTCGGGACGGTCTTGGTTGTAATACTCAAAATATGGAAGGAGCGGAAATCCGTCAGATGCCATCATTTCATTGAGATATTTCTCATAAACATTTGCTGTCCAATCGTTTATAGCCGGAGCCATAAGAGTTCCAAAATCATCCAAATCGTATGTGCTGACATATTGGAAGTCGGCGCCGTCGGTCACGTGAACATCAATGAAGAGCTCCGGAAGCCAGCTGCTGAAAAGTTTGAGCCACGCACGGGTTTCAGGGGCATCTGCCTTCATAAAGTCTCGGTTGAGATTGAGCAGCTGAGCCGTGTATCGTGTACCGAGCTCGTCCGGACCGTTTTGATTGATACGGTTTATCGCCCCGAAATTTTCGTGCCCATCCACATTGAAAATCGGGCAGAAGAGAAGTGATACTTTGTCCAGAAGTTCCTGATTTTCACCGCCTAACACCATATCACGAATAAAGATGAGACCGGCGTCCTTGCCGTCCGGCTCTCCGGAATGGATACACGCCTCCACAAACATTACCACACGCCCCTTTTGGCGAATCTTGTCAGGCGTATCAAGGCCATCCCTGTCCACTATCAGCAATGGCAGTTCGCGTCCTTGCGGTGAAGTTCCAAAACTCGTATATGTCACCATCGGAGAAGCATCTGCAAGACGGCGGCAATAATCCACAGTCTGCTCATATCTCGGAGTCTTCTGAAAATCAGTTTGTTCGGCGTATGTCACCCACTCTGCGGGATTATATTTCACCTGCCTCCCGCAACCAATCAAAAACAGAAGCGCACCTGCGAGAACAATCACTCTTTTCATCTATCTTCTCGATTTAAAGAAATCCTCAAAAAAGTTTAGCTGCTCCTGATTGGGGACATTCACAAGGCGGAAGCCGTCGCGGAAATGCATAACGGTCGGCGCTCCCTGCTTGTATGTGGTCCAGAATGGAAGACCCGGTGCATTGGGGTTGCCTGTCTTTACAAAGTTGATCCAATATTGTGACATAATCTGTGACATACTCTTCTCAACATCTGAGAAACGATCTGTCCCCCAGCCATATACGAATGGCATTTCGGCAACGTGGTTCGCTCCGCGAGGGCTCCCCATAAAGCCGCCCGAATTCTGGTCAAAATAGTAGAGATAGACGTTTTTGTCACTCTTTGCACTCTGGAGATTAGCCCAGGCATAAGTTCCCCAGGCGAAATGGCCATCGCGGAAGATGTCAGCCAATGCAAAATGGACCTCTGCAGGAGTCTTTACGGGATACATTGCGAGAAGTCTGTCGGCAAAATCGCCGAAAGTGCCGCGTATGTGACTTTCAAAATCTTCAACGGAGGTCTCACGGGTAAACATCCACCCTTCATCGGAGTTTGTGCCAATGAGGATATCCACATCGTTGTAATTCCCTGATTCATAGAGCTTATATTGATCGTCTGCAATTGCAATGCCGTCAACCACCGGCCAAAATTCCTCCATATTCGTCCCGGAAACCAGTTTCTCCACGGGGAGGTTGCGCAAGGCTTTCAGGTTCTTTGCCCCCATCTTCTTCTGAAACTCGAGACCGTTCTGCTCCATCCCCTTTGCAGTGCCAAGGAAGATGTTGTCGGTGCGAAGGTCAGAAATCGGGCAGAACGAACCGCCACTCTCGCTTATAGCCCTCTTGAACAACCCTTTGCACATAGGTGAAGCGCAGAGGATGCTTACTGAAATACCTCCTGCCGACTCACCTGCAATGGTGATATTGTCGGGATCTCCTCCAAAGGCTGCGATATTGTTGTGTACCCATTTCAAGGCACAAATCTGATCCAAGATACCCTGATTGCCCGACACTCCGTTTGGAGATTCCTTCGAGAGTTCAGGATGAGAGAAGAATCCCAAAACACCTAAACGATATTCAATGCTCACATAGACAATCCCTTCTTTTACGAAACTATCCTGTGTTCCGGCATAAGATCCTGTCAGGAAGGCACCTCCGTGAATCATCACGAACACGGGAAGTTTGTCATCCTTGCTTTTTGCAGGAGTCTGAACACTGAGATAAAGGCAATCCTCGCTGCTGACCCCCCTGCCTGGTTGAGGGGGCTGCGGTGCAAATTTCTCTGCACGATATACTCCCTGCCAAGGCTTTTTGGGAACAGGAGCCTTCCAGCGTAAATCACCCACAGGGGCTTCTGCGTAGGGAATGGCAGGATAAAGTACATACCCGTCGTGGACAACTCCCTCTATTTCACCTTGTTCCACAACTGTTTTCGAAATTTGCTGCGCCTGTGACAAAACGGGCAAAGCCAGCATCAGAGATGCCGCAAGAGAAAAAAACAAAGATTTCATATTTATTCAGATTTCAATTCGAATGTATTTGTAGTTTCATAAGTATTCCAGTTGCGGAGATGAAGAGTCTTCTCCGACTGGTCATACACGTTGCTGAATTGGGTGTCTTCCACTATTCCGTTTTCCCATTTCAAATCTTTCCAATGAACCAAATCGAGGGCTTCCTGCGCCTCTTCAAGGCTCATAATACCTTGACGTTCTGCAATATATTGGCCGGCCACATCATATCTCCACCAGCTGCGACTGTGGGTATTTCCCACTTTCTGATCGGGAAATTCGGTATAATATTTCGGAGAGAGGAGATGATTTGTCACAAGCATACTGTTTACTCCATCTTCTTTTCTGACTACCATAGTCTCCCATCCGCCTTCGGGATCGAATTCTATTACAGCGCAATCGCCTGAAGCATCGGCAACCATGTAGTGATAGCCGGACCCGACAGTCGTGTCGTGGCAAATATCCACCGATTCCGCAAGTTCAAGCGCCTCTTGCACGGTAGCGCACCTGTCGAGCATCAGCCGCATAATGATGGTGGTACCGACATTTGGCTTCTCGGTATCTTGCTGAGAAGGTTGCTTTGGAAGGGCCATAATCGAGACGCACAACCCTTTTTCGTTCATCCCATCGACAGGGGCATATACAGACGCCACGCACATTATCTTGGAAATAAACTTCGATGGCACTTTTTCAAGGCTGTACCCAAAATGGGACATATCGCTGCAAGCAATTGAGGCATAGCCATCTCTTGGATATGAATATGTTACCATCGTCGGATTTTTGAAATAATCGTAATTGCGACCGAAAAGATAACCATCACCTTCCTGGTTCTTCACTTGGAAACTTGTGCAATTAAAAGTGTTCATCTGGCCGTTTTCATCTGCCACCTGAGCGCTCTTTATCTTGATTGGGAGCCCTTTCCCAACCTTTTTTATAACATATTCAAGCAGTTTTCCGTTACTGTCGATATTTTGTTCAATCAGTTCATCGAGATCGTATGCGGCCTTGTATTCCATCTGATAGAGGAACGGATTGCCATCGACATTTTCCACACTCATTATCGTGCGGATCTCTCCGCCCCAGATAACAGCTATCACAACAACTGCCATCAACACTGCCCCCAGAATCCCCAAAAAGAAAGCTTTTATAATTTTATTCATATCGTATTAATTAACTCTTTTATAAGCGATTGCCAATCTTCATACAAAGGCACGCCGTAACGGCTGCAGGTAATGCGCACGTTGTCGTAGCGATAGAACTCCGCAGGACAACACACGCGAAGTTTTCCTGTACGGATATGGATTCCCATCTCGAGAAGGGTAATGGGAGATTGGCTGCTCGGCAAAAAGTTCATAATTATGTAATCAGCCTTTTCGAGATGCTCCAGCTCCCAGTTCACCTGATAATCCATCTCCCCTTCCCTATCGGGATTCCAGTGTTCCTGACGGGGATTATACAGGATATATCCCCCCGGAAGTGAATCAAAAATACGGGCAGTTTCGGCCTGCCAATCCACACTGTTTCCCATATCGATAGTGCCGGCAAGGAAAATCTTGGTATAATCTTCTTCATCAACACCTTGAGGAAGCTCCTCATGGGGATGAAGCATATAAACTCCTGATACAGAAGGGGTATCATCTTTAGAAACAGATTCGTTCAAAGAAGCCCCATTGTCATTCTCTGGAAAAAGACGCCACGCGCTTGCAGGGCCGAATGAAAAGACGAATGCCGCTATTACAAAAGACAATATGACGGGCATCATCTTGTCTTTCACTGCCCAATAGATGCAAATAGCATAAAACCAGACATTTATCACAATCAGGTAAAAGCGGGGGGCAGTGAAGCCATAATCTGCGATTCTTCGCCCGATACCGATACTCATCAGCACGAGGGCCGGCATAGCCAGCCACGGAAGCAATTTAAGTGCACGACTGTCCAAGTCATTCTCTTTACGTTCGATTCCAATGGAGATAAACTTGACGAGTATCAGCAGTGCCATCATACAGATGACCGGCACGGCAACCTTCCCCTGAGGAAGATTCCATTCGATGACTATCTTGAAGATATATGCATATAGGACAACCAGATAGATGCAGAGCAACACCAAGAAAAGTCTGAACACTATAACGGAAAACTTGTCTGAAGTCTTATTGTTTTCGTGAGCACTGCCAAGGGGCTCCAATCGCATCAGAATCAGCACCGGCAAAAGGAGGCAACCACAGATGGCAAATGTATCCAAGTAAAAATTGTCCAAAGAGATACCAAACAACATCTCCGAGCAGTTCACCAACAGCAGGAGACCGCCCAGAATGAGTGCAGCAACCGCACCATTCATCACTGAGATGACGACGAATCCGCGATAGAAATTCCACTGTGACACCTCCTCCTTCCTCCCGATAAACGGAACTATGAAAGGAGCGAGGACACACAATGATGTTATGACCGCAATATCGGAAAAATAGGCCTCATCAACGAGCTTTGCTTTGGTTATATAAGCTAAATATATGGCATTCAACACAATGACAACATGGGCAACGATAGAGAGGGTTGTCATCCACCGCCCGTGATAAATCTGTCGGCACAAATCGATGCAGAAGGAAACAAATACTCCGGTGGCAAGATAAAGAAGAATCGGATTGTTCAGATACTTCTTGCCAAAGGCGATATGGTGACCTATGAGCATTATCGCAACTGCCAGCAACACGCAATAGATTATCGTGGCAGCGTACCGACTGAATGTTGCACCTATGTTGTCGAATATGTGTTTAAAGTATTTCATTGACAATCATGTTGTCTATTTTGACTGTTGTGCTCTCCATGCCTTTGTGCGGACGTGGAAATTCTCGCGCAGGCATTCACTGTAAAGCCAAGGCTCGCCAGAATGGATATCCCCCATGTTCAGTTTTCCCAAGATGGGCTTGTATTCGTGTGCAGGATAGTCGGTTACGAGCACCTTACAAGTCGGTGAAGTGACCACTGTTACCGTGTCGTTCAGCTTACCGGGGATGGAATCGGTTGACCAGTTCACAGGATTGATACACATCGTGCCCGGTATAGTCGTCATCTTGAGGATATACTTAACGTCCTTTACGGTATTGTAGCAGATTATTACGCCTGTATCGTCTGCCCCCTGCGCAGCCTTCAAGTTGCGGCTCTCGAGGGTATCAGACGGAGTAACCTTATAACCAATCACATACGCTGCTACAAGATGCTTCATCTGATCTTCGTTCAAGCTCTTTACAAGCTCTACCGTGGCTGCAGCTCCCTGACTGAATCCGGCGATTATGAACGGACGGCTCGTATCCCTACGGGAGTTGAAGTTTTCAAACGCAGCCTTTATGTCCTTCATAGGGATGCGCATCCGCTCATAAACCAAGTTGTCATCTTCCGGCAGAAAGGCCTCAATGGTCGTATGGCGATAGTACGGAGCGTAAAAGTTGTTGCCGTCTGCCATATACTCTGCAATCCTCGTGAATTCGATATCCATCCGGTCGCGATGATTCTTGCTCCAGACGTCGGCATAGTGGCATACCATGCTGTCGCTCGTCTTCCAGTCCATTTCCCAGGTTGAGACAAGGTAAAACACGTCTGCCCCCTCTCCTGTGGCATCCCCTTTCGTAATGTGCCACATCGTTTCATTGTCATAGTCCGGCGCATTGGGGATATATTCGTCAGCCTCTGAAGCACAGCCACATAGAGCGAGTGCCACAATTGTAGAGATTACTGAAATGTAGGTACAATATGTTGTTTTATTCATAATTCGTTTAATT
>JABUTQ010000348.1 GCA_021443605.1 Bacteroidales bacterium
TTCGCAAGTACGCATAAATCGTTGAATATTAATAAATTTTAATACTTGCGAAACTTGAGAGTAAGGTTATGAACAAAGTGCTTGTTGTGGGCGGAGGCGGAAGGTGCCACGCCATAGTTGAGACAATGTGCAAATCTGCATTCGTTTCACAAGTCTATTGCGCGCCGGGGAATGCCGGAATAGCTGAAATCGCAACTTGTGTCCCCATAAAGGACACCGACATCGATGCCCTTTTGGAGTTTGCCGAGAAGAAGGATATAGACTTGACGATTGTCGGTCCCGAGGCGGCTCTTGCGGCAGGTATCGTGGATGCTTTCCAAGCTGCGGGACGCAAGATTTTCGGCCCCACGAAGGCGGCGACAATTATCGAAAGCAGCAAGGACTTTGCAAAAGAGCTGATGGACAAATATAATGTCCCCACAGCCGGATATCAGACTTTTGACAGCTATGAAAAAGCGGTGGAATATGTCCGCGGAGGCTCTTTCCCCACAGTTTTGAAATACGATGGTCTGGCTGCGGGCAAGGGAGTTGTTATAGCGGAAAATCTTGCGGAAGCTGAATCTGCCTTGAAGGATATGCTTTTGGACGACAAATTCGGTCACGGAAAGGTGGTGATAGAGGAATTTCTGGAAGGGCCTGAGTTTTCGCTGATGTGCTTTGTGAATGGGGATAAGGTTTATCCTATGCCTGTTGCGCAAGACCACAAGCGTGCCTTTGACGGAGACAAGGGACCAAACACCGGAGGAATGGGGGCTTATACCCCGCTGCCATTTATCTCCAAGGACGATATCGATTATGCGATGGAGAAGATTATGAAGCCTGTAGCTGCCGCAATGGTTGCCGAAGGGCGCCCGTTCTGTGGCGTGCTTTATGGTGGATTGATGAAGACTCCCTCCGGCATAAAGGTGATAGAGTTCAACGCCCGCTTTGGCGATCCCGAGACGGAGGTTGTGCTCCCTCGTCTGCAATGCGATTTCTATTGCCTTATAACCGACATATTGGATGGCTTCACCCCTGTGATTGAGTGGGAGGATTGTGCTACACTTGGTGTCGTTCTTGCCTCTAAGGGATACCCCGGAAGTTATGAAAAGGGATATGCCATCGAGGGCTTTACAAAAGTGGAAACTCCTCTGTATCATATGGGTACAGCGGTCAGCAAGGGAGACCTCGTCACTTCCGGCGGCCGTGTGATGATGGTCGTGGCAAAAGGGGAAGACCTTGCCGAAGCTCGCGACAAGGTTTACAAAGAGATCAAGAAATTGAAGTGCAAGAACTTATTCTACCGCAAGGATATCGGCCATTGGGCTTTCTGATGCGGTGATACAACTACTGAACGCCTCCGATAATTGATTCGGGGGCGATTTTTTTCACCAATCCCTGCAGTACTTTCCCCGGCCCGACTTCAGTGAATTCGGTTGCGCCGTCTGCCACCATATTTTTTATGGTTTGAGTCCATCTGACGGGAGAAGTCAGTTGAATGAGAAGGTTTTCCCTTATCTCTTCGGGAGATGTGTGCGGGAGGGCATCAACATTCTGATATACAGGACAAACAGGTGTGTTGAAATGAGTCTTCTCGATGGCTTCGGCAAGCTCTGCCCGGGCTGGCTCCATAAGCGGAGAGTGGAACGCACCGCCTACGGTAAGGGGGAGCGCCCGTTTTGCCCCAGCTGCTTTCATCGCTTCACACGCCTTTGCCACGGCCTCCGCTTCACCGGAAATTACCAGCTGTCCGTCGCAGTTGTAGTTTGCGGGGATTACGAGTCCATCGGTTTCAAGGCAAATCTTCTCTACTGTTTCGCTGTCAAGTGCGAGAACGGCAGCCATAGTTCCGGGGACTTTTTCGCAAGCTTTCTGCATTGCCAGTGCCCTAATATACACTAATTTGAGGCCATCTTCAAAAGAAAGTGCCCCTGCAGCTGTCAAGGCTGAAAATTCTCCGAGCGAGTGCCCGGCAACCATATCGGGTGCAAATCCCTCCATGCAGGTCGCAGCAACTACCGAGTGGATGAACACTGCCGGTTGGGTGACTTTCGTGGCCTTGAGGTCTTCCACAGTGCCGTTGAACATAATGTCGGTGATGCTGAACCCCAGTATGTCGTTGGCTTGGTCAAAAAGGGCCTTTGCTGTCAAGTTGTTGCCATAGAGCTCTTTGCCCATTCCGGAGAATTGAGATCCCTGTCCGGGAAATATATATGCTTTCATATTTGGTCGGTTTTGGTAATGGTTTATGTTTAGTTTCGGCGGCAAATGTACTGAAATAATTTGTCAAATTATATGATATCGGTTATTTTTGCATAGTTCTATGCTCCCGTAGTTTAATGGATAGAATTGAGGATTCCGGTTCCTTAGGTTGGGGTTCGATTCCCCACGGGAGTACTGATATAAAGCCTTAAATAGTTAATTATTAAGGCTTTATATTTTTCTATTTAAAAAGATTTCGTGCGATATGGAAAATCCTTTGTTTGTAAAATCTGAAAATCCGTTCGGTGCTCCCGCTTTTGACAAGATTTCTACCGAACATTATAAACCTGCATTTGAAAAGGGCGTTGCGGAAGGGATGGCAGAGATTGATGCCATAGTGGCAAATTCCGATGCACCCGATTTTGAAAATACCATAGTCGCTTTGGAACGAGCGGGCAAGTTGCTTGATAATGCAAGCAGCATCTTCTTCAACTTGAATGAGGCTTGCACCAATGACCAGATGCAGGCATTGGCAGAGGAGTTAGCGCCGCTAATCACTCAATATAGTATGTATGTTATTCTCAATGAGCCTCTGTTTGAGAAGGTTAAAATGGTTTACGAGAAAAGGGAAACTCTGAATCTTACGCCGGAGCAGGCACGATTGCTGAGTGAGACATATAAACTTTTTGCAGAAAACGGGGCTGCCCTGGCTCCCGAAAGGAGAGAGGAGTTTGCAAAAGTTAGGGAAGAACTCGCCATCCTTTCACTCCGTTTCAGCAAAAACGTACTCGCTGCCACAAATGCCTTTACCTTGAATCTCACAGATGAGGCCGACCTCGCTGGGCTTCCCGGATTTGTCCGTGATATGGCTGCTTCCGAGGCAAAAGAGCGCGGTGTACATGGGTGGGTGTTTACACTCGATTTCCCCAGCTTTTCTCCGTTTATGAAATATAGCGATAGACGTGATTTGCGGGAGAGGATTTGGAGAGCATACAGTAGCAGGTGTGTCGGTGGTGAATTTGACAACTCGCAGACAATCAAGGATATCGTCTCTTTGAGAATAAAACTTGCCCGATTGATGGACTGTGAAGTATTCGCGCAATATTCTCTCAAGAGAGTGATGGCGAAGACTCCGGAAACCGTAACTGGGTTTCTTGCAGACCTTATGGCTAAATCACTCCCTTTTGCACGTCGGGATATCGGGGAGATTAAGGCATTTGCCGCCGAAAACGGTTTTACAGGTGAATTTCAGCCGTGGGATTTCTCATATTGGAGCGAGAAATATCAGAAAGCGAAGTATGATCTTGATTCAGAGTTGCTTAAGCCATACTTTGAATTGTCGGCGGTACGTAAGGCAGTGTTCGATCTTGCCGGCAGACTTTATGGGCTCTCTTTCGAAGAGCGTATGGATATTCCACCCTACCATCCGGATGTGATCGTTTATGAGGTGAAAGATGGTGAGCGTTTCATGGGGCTTCTCTATATGGATTTCTTCCCTCGGGCAAGCAAGAGGGGAGGAGCCTGGATGACCTCATTCAGAGAGGCATATTCTGAAAATGGGGCTCAGGTGCGTCCGTTTGTAAGCATTGTGACAAATTTCACGAAGCCCACGGAAAGCGACCCTTCACTGCTCACATTCGGTGAGATTACTACTTTGCTTCACGAGTTCGGACATGGTCTTCACGGATTGCTGGCAGAAGGGAGCTACAAATCTCTCACAGGCACCAACGTGGCCCGTGATTTTGTTGAACTTCCATCCCAGATTATGGAAAACTGGGCATACGAGCCGGAGTTTCTCCAATCGTTTGCAAGGCACTATAAGACAGGCGAGGTCATACCCAGGGAGTATATTGACAGGATAATCGCTGCCAAAAACTTTCTTGCCGGCTATTCGAGTGTTCGTCAGTTGCAGTTTGGAATAATAGATATGGCGTGGCATACACTTGAAACCGTTCCAGACGTTTCCGTTGAGGATTTTGAGGAGTCTGTCCTTGCTGACACTCTTGTGTTGCCGCATATCTCAGGCACAACTTCTTCTTCGTCATTCAATCATATCTTTTCTGGCGGATACAGTGCGGGATATTATTCGTATAAATGGGCGGAAGTGCTTGAAGCTGACGCATTTTCACTTTTTAAGGAGAAAGGCATATTCAGCCGCGAGGTGGCGGATTCATTCAGGAAGAATATCCTCTCCAAAGGGAATCTGGAAGATGCTGACGTGCTGTTCCGCAAATTCCGCGGCCGTGACCCCCGTCCCGAAGCCCTCCTTGAAAAGAGCGGAATGATTTCCACTGAAAGGAAGTGAGTGCATCTTTGATAGCATTGAAAATGTTTACAGAATCAGGCCGGTGGCCTTGTTCCAATCGAGGTTGCGATAATAGGCGTTGAGCTTTGGATACGAGCTTTTGGGGATATAGATGCTCAGCCCCGAATATTTGTTAATGGGCATTCCGATAAAGTTGTCGGTTGCATATTTCACAGGAACGGCCTTGTCCAATGCGTCGTGAAGTTTGCTCAAACTCTCGGAGTCTGCAAAGGCAGATATGTAATCTTCCATATCAAAAAAGAAATCCTTGTTGTACCTGTAATATTTCTGGATCATCCCTCTGTTTACACTCGCCATCGCTTCCCTGTTGTTGTCGAAAATTGATTTGCATAAGGTGGCAAGTCCCTCAAGGAGAGAACAATCCACAAGAGAGACAGTGGCAGATCTGTTTACCCCCGTTTGGGTGTCGTACATATTGAAATAATCGAGACATATTCCTCCATATCCTTGGATATCAGGTTGTTTGAAGCATTTTTCGATTATTGTGTTATAAGGGAAACCGGACGAAAGTATCTCAGTGGGAGAGAAAATCATATATCTGCATTTGTTCCTGAATTGATATGCCACCTCTACGCAGCCCATCAGGCAGCAGTCGAAGATTACCAGATTGTAGTAATTGTCGGGGAGGGATGCCGCGAGTTCGATTATATCCATTTCGACGTTGTGGTCTGCCCCGAAAGATTGGTTTACGGCAATATGCTCAAATTCTTCGTATTCGCCCATATTTGTTTGTGAAACAGATATATAAGGCTCGGGTGAGGAATAATATCCGACAGGCAGCCATCCCGAGGCGTGGCTCCAAAGCACAAGATCGTGTTTCGCAGAAGGGAAATATTCCTCGGCAATTGACCTCACTCTGCGGAAAGACTCGATATCAGCCGAATTGAAGGTATCTTCAAAGGTCTCCAACACTTCCCTCTGAACTCCTTCCTTGCGGTCGGAATAGTAATGGTAAAGTGTGGGTTCTCCATTGTAGGAATGGGTGAAAACCAACAGTACCTCATCCCGGTTATTTTCGTCAGGCACATAGCCTTTTGCAATCAAGTCCACGGATTGCTGCATATATGACGAAAGCGAGTTGTTCGCGGCTATGTATATGAGCAAACTGCGACGGGTCTTCTCCGGCTCTATCTTCTCGCAAGAAGCGAAGACGAATAAAAGCAGAGCAAGGTATATGACACATTTTTTCATTCTAATCAGGATATTACGCCACTTCTAAAGTGCGTTTTCATTTTTGCAAAGATAATTTATATATTTGTAAATTGTTAAAAAGAATAATTATGAGAGCAACTACATTATTTTCATTTTTGGCAGGAGCAGCCGTGGGAATGGTTGCAACTGCCGCCTTCCTTTCATCATCAAATGGAGATGAAATCCGCGAAAAAATCAAGGAAGCACTGGATGACGGGTATGACAAGGCTCGCGAAAACTATGAAAAAATACGCACAAAAGTGAAAGACGTGGCAGATGAGGTTGAAGACAGGGTGAGAGATGAAGCAGAGACCGTCAAAGAGAAAGTGAAAGAGGGTGCGGAGAGTGTCAGAAGCAAAGTGAAAGAAAACCATAAAGAAAATGCATAACCCACAAATTAACGGTCCGGTTGACGACCTTAAGGAAAAAGTCCTCGATTATGTCGATTTGAAAGTCGAAGAGGCGAAGCTGAAGGCCACCAAAAAGGGGGCGAAGATTATGGGGCGCGCCCTTTCGGTTATGCTTCTGATGCTGGTCATCTCTTTGACAATCCTGTTTATGCTTGTGACAGTTGCATATCTCCTCGGGAATCTGCTCGGCTCCCCCGCATATGGCTTTGCAATTATGACAGGGGTGTTGTTGATTGCCGTGCTTGTGATTGCGCTTTGCCAAAAGAAGATGTTTATAAACAATTCCGTCAGATTTTTGATTGATATATTTTTTGAAGAAAATGAATAGATACAAGAATGTCAAGACAATGGATCAGCTGGAGTCTGAGCTGGCGCTGATTTCAAGACAGGTAAAGAATGCCCGTGGCGATGTAAAGAAGGAGTTTGAGTATGCGACTTGGTATTATTCACCTTCATCGGTAATGTATCGTGTGGGAGATTTTGTAAAACATCAATTGTTGAAAATTTTAAGAGTTATGGCTATTGTTTGGGCAGGTGCCGCAACGTTGTCTTCTTGTGCAGAGACGGAGGTTAAGGAAGAGTTCAAGTATTCGATTGACGAGTTTGCCGATATCGAGGTGCTTCGTTATGAGATTCCCGATTGGGACAATCTCTCGTTCGGACAGAAGGAGTACATCTATTATTTGAGCGAAGCTGCAAAATACGGCCGCGACATCATCTGGTGTCAGAATTTTAAGGATAATTTGAAAATCCGCAAAGTGCTTGAGACTATCCTTACCAATTACAAAGGAGAGAAATCATCTAAGGAATATGCTGATTTTCTGGTGTATGCAAAGAGGGTTTTCTTCAGCAACGGCATTCATCACCATTATGCGGAGACTAAGATTCTTCCCACCTGCTCGAAAGATTATTTCGCAGGCCTTATGACTTCAGTGGGGCTTGACGCCGATGAAAATTTGCTCGAAACGATATTCTCTCCCGATTTATATCCGTTCAGGAAATATCAGGGGACAGACAAGGACATAATCCTTGCATCAGCTTGCAACCTTTATGAAGGTGTAAACCAGAAGGAAGCAGCTGCCTTTTATGATGCTATGGAAGATCCGAAAGATTTGACTCCGATATCTTATGGTCTCAACAGCAAGCTTGTGAAAACTGCCGACGGTAAGCTTGTAGAGCAGGTTTATAAAATTGGTGGCCTGTATGGTGCAGCCCTTGAAAAGGTTGTGGAGAATCTCGAGAAAGCGGCGGCTGTGGCAGAGAACGATATTCAGAAAAAATATGTTTCCGAGCTTATAAGTTATTATCGCACAGGCGATTTGAAAATGTGGGACCAGTATAACATCTCTTGGGTGCAGGATACGGAGAGCGATGTCGATTTCATCAGCGGTTTCATTGAGGTTTACGGAGATCCCCTCGGGCTTAAGGCAAACTGGGAGTCGGTTGTGAACTATCGTGACAATGATGCTTCGCAGCGCACAGTCACTATCAGCGACAATGC
>JABUTQ010000189.1 GCA_021443605.1 Bacteroidales bacterium
AAACAGAGTTCCGGCTCTTCCGGCAATTACGTTATGTACACGGTGCGCAAGGGTGACACCCTTTGGGAGATTGCCAACAAACATTCGGTATCGCTCCACGAGATAATGACTTTGAACGGCTTTAGCCGCAATACAAAGATTTATCCCGGGATGAAGATAAAAATCAAGAAAGCATAGTCTATAGCGGATCCACGTCCGCAACGATTTCTATGGGCGGCTTGAAACTGCCTGCAACAGCCTCGATTTCTTTTTCGAGGCTTTTTTTCGTTTTTAAAAGAGAGCTGTTTTTGGGCAATCTTATCCAAAAGACAAGGATATATTGGTTTTGAATCTTGTCTATCACAGGGGTAATCGGGCCGGTGAAGTTTGTGATTTCTATGGCCTTGAGCCGCTCTGAAATCATTTTTGCGGCCAACCTGAGCCTGCCTTGCTGCTTGTCTTTTAAAATAATGGATATCAGTCTGTTGTGTGGTGGAAAGCCAAACAGTTTTCGCTCGCTCAACAGCTTGATGGGGATTTCGTTGGCGGCCAGCCTTTCAAAGACAGGGTGCTCTTTTCTGAAAGTTTGAATCACAAAACGTCCCCTCTTTTCCCGTCTGCCGCATCGTCCCATAAGCTGGCGGAAAAGGGCTTCAGCCTTTTCATCTGCCCGAAAATCGGACATAGACAGGAGGGAGTCTGCCCCGACGACTGCCACCAAGGTAAGGTTCTTGAAATCAAATCCTTTGGAAATCATTTGTGTGCCGACGAGTATGTCGGTTACCCCTTTTTCAAACTCTTCCAGAACGGCACGCTCTTGCACCACACTTTTGGTTATTTCTGAATCGAGTCTTGAGACTTTCGCTTCGGGAAATAGCGCGCAAAGCTCCTCTTCAATCTTCTCCGTGCCGGCACCCCGTATCACAAGATGCCCTTTTTTGCACTCCGGACATTTTTCCACAAACGGGGCGGAATATCCGCAGTAATGACATTCGAGGGCGTTTTTATATTTATGGTAGTTGAGACTCACGTTGCAGTGGGGACAGATGGGGATATGGCCGCATTGATCGCATTGAATGAACGAGCCGTATGCTTTTCTCGGCTTGAAAATCATCACCTGTTCGTGCTTTTTCAAAGTGTCTGCAATCATATTGACCAGCTTCATTGAGAATGCCCCTTTGGCATTGTGAAGCCGATATACCTCGTTCATATCTATAATCGTGATGTCCGGGTCTGGGGCGTTGTGGTATTTGACCGGCAGATTGAACGATGCGAATTTTCCGGTGACGACATTATACCAAGATTCAAGCGAAGGAGTTGCGCTTCCGAGCACTATCTTTGCTTTTATCTTGGCAGCGAGCATCAAGGCAGTGTCACGGCCGTTGTAGCGTGGAGCGGGGCTGTTTTGCTTGTAAGAAGAATCGTGTTCTTCATCTATGATTATCAGCCCTATATGCTCTGGTGGCAGAAACACCGCCGATCTGGTCCCCAAGATGATATACCCTTCGTCGGGCTCCTTCATCTTGTCGAAAATCCTCTTTTTTTCGGGTGCAGTCTGTTTGGAATGCCACACGAGGACTTTGTCTGCGAAATATCCCTCCATACGGTCTTGGAGTTGTCTGGAAAGTGCTATTTCGGGCACAAGATAGAGAACGGATTTTCCTCTGTCGATATAATCTGTGGCTAGTTTGAGGTATATCTCCGTTTTTCCGCTCCCCGTCACACCATATATCAAAGATGGCCTTTTCTCCTTTAGAATCCCCTCATATACAGATGTCTGCAACGGAGATAGCTCAATTGCACGCCCCCCCTCCGGTGTTTTCCTGCGTTTTGTGGTTCGTTCTTTCTTTTCTGTCTGTTTTGCAAAAGCAGATGGATAGGCACACTTGAACACCTCGCCGACTGAACACAGGTAATACTCTGCCAAATTCTCCCAAAACTCCATCTCTGTGGAAGAAACAGGCGGCATCTCCTTTACCTCCATTATCGGCCGGATTGCCGAAGGGCTAATGTCGCCCAAAGTGTCTGATATACTTGAGATTACTCCGAGATACCGCCTCCCTATTACAGATACCGCAACCCAACTCCCTACAGCAACAGAGTCCTCCATCTCCTTTGGAATGGAGTAGGTGAAAGTTCCTTTCAGTTTCAAAGGGAGAATCACATTTGCATATCTTACTGCAGGGGTGTTCATAGTGTGCGAAAATACACTTTTTTTCGATTTTCTATGATACTATGTTGACGTTAATATCTTGCTTTTTTTGCCTTGATGGATTTTGTTGGATTATCATGTTCTGCTTTATCGAGTACATCACATAATTGAATATATTTTTCACAATACTTGACATGAAGTCTAAAACATGATTGTTTCTTTATGTCTGCCCTGTAAATATTACCCTCTATACCTTGTACTTTTCTTAAATTAGATTTTGGGAAAGAGTGATTTTTGTGGCAATCATTGTCTTCTAATTCGGAAAGGACTTCCAAGAATTCAACCTTTAATTCATTATGAGGAAGTATTTTCATAGCCTTAGCTATAGTTGCCAATTCATCTTTTAGCGGCTTTGGATTCATATCTTAGACATAGAGATTTAGAGCTGTCGAATTGAAGGCCTTAATGCTATCTGATTTTGGAATAACACGGTATAGGGATATGATTCTTTGGTTAAAAAGCAAATCATAATCATAAGCAACAACTGCATTAATGTTCTTATTGATGGAATATAGATACAATGTGCTCTTATTCTTTGGAATAGGCATAGAAAGGCCTTTTAACCGAAACAATTGGTTTGTCCATTTGTTTTTCTTTGCAATATCTCCCAAATGGTTTAGTCTGTCTTTTATTTCTTCCTTGTCCTTGCTTGACAGTCTTGCTTCATCTTCAGCCCATCCTTGGGTAATATTGAAAACCACTTTACACATATCAATATGCTCTTTTATTAATTGAATACGAATGTATGAACTATTTTTTATAAAGAATAAAACTAACCGGTTATCTTAGTGAATTTGGTTATTTCTTAAGTGCTATTTTATCCTCACTCTTTGAGCTCGTAATCCAGAATTTTTTTGATGCCCTGGGTGCCGAAATACGACTCTTCCACCACCCCTTTGACAAACAGTGTCTTGCTTAAAATGGCACCGTTGTCGGCCAAGGAAAGTGCAGCCTTCAACTTTTCAGTGGAGAGGGAGACAGAGAAACAATCCTTGTTTGACGACGGGGCTTTTGAAGAGCTCAACGCAAGATTGCTTCGCGATTCAAAAGGTGACGAGAAAGAGAGTGATGTAGCGGAAGAGCCATTGTAGCACCCCACAATATACCCCCATACCCAGACGGTGTCCCCTATATGTTTTTTTGCCGATTCTATACCGAAAGCTGTAGCTGCGGAAAGACCATTTTCCCCGC
Source organism: Bacteroidales bacterium (assembly GCA_021443605.1). Classification (GTDB taxonomy): domain Bacteria; phylum Bacteroidota; class Bacteroidia; order Bacteroidales; family UBA932; genus Equibacterium. The sequence continues at coordinate 3,383 of JABUTQ010000189.1, forward strand.
TGTATCCGGAGCCCACAACGATATCTTCTGAAAGGCTCTCTACATTGGCATCTATTGCTATCGAGAAATGTGTGTCTGAACTCTCTTTGCTTGCATCTATATTGAGAGTCAGTAACTTGCCCTCCTCAAGCACTTTGTTGAACAACGGCTCTCCGTCTATCGAAAACACTGCATTGCCCTGGCTGAAATAGCCGAATCGAGTTTCATTTGTGCTGTAGTCGAGAGATTCTCCATCTTGGCTCACGGTGACGCTCTTCCCTCCGTACTGAGAGATGAAATTTTCTTTCATATTAATTTTGACTCCGCTGTTTATCATCTTGCAGAGGAATTGTACGCTGATGTCCTTGCCATTTGATGCAACGATTGTTGTACGGTCTCCAAAGCACGGGGATTCGAATGCGGGCTTTTCGAAAACCGATGAGACGACCTCTATCGAGTAAGTCCCGTGCGGCACAACGATTTCTGATGGTTTCTTGCCGTAAGAGCCGCTATAAATCACATCTCCCCCCACATTTGCAATGGTAAGGATAAATGAATTTGTATCCGGGACTTCAATCGCCTTGGTGGAAACCGTTTCCACAGGTTGGGCGAATCTCAGATTGATAAAGCACCCCTCTTTTTCGTTTTCCGGCAAAAGGGTGCAGGACGCCGTGATGATTGCGGAGATTAAACCTACCGCCACTGATCTTTTCATAAAACCTCCATTTTTTAAAATTTCGCCGCAAGTTAGTTTAGATTTCAAACATCATAGGTGTCTTAAAGTACAATATTGAAATATTTGACGATAAGGGAATATCTTCAAGAATTAATTTCTAAATTTGCTAATTCTCAAAAAATAAAAATATTATGTACAAGATAACGAACCATCCTATTTTAGACGTATCTGAAGGCGATTTTACCGAATTTGAATTTGAAGGTAAAATAATAAGGGCGGAGAAAAACCACACGATAGCCGCTGCTTTGCATCAGGCAGGTTACAATGTTCACAATCATAGTGTCAAGGGTAGAAACAGGTCTCTCGGCTGTGGCATCGGAAAGTGCGGCGCCTGCGAAATGCTGGTTGACGGAAGGGTTAAGAGAATATGCATCACTATGGCAGAGGGGGTCAAGAAAGTGGAAAGACGGACAGACGACTCGTCGCTCAAGGCTGCTGACAAGGAAAATCCTGAAAAGAAGATTTATAAAACCACGGTTGCCATTGTTGGGGCGGGGCCTGCGGGGCTTGCCGCAAGGGAAGAACTCAACAAGGCCGGTGTCGATAATCTTGTGATTGACAATAATCCACAGGTGGGTGGTCAGTTCAATATGCAGACTCATCAATTCTTTTTCTTTGAGAAAGAGCGCCGTTTCGGAGGGATGCGCGGTTTCGATATTGCAAAGACACTCGCCGGAGAAGATGAGAGCGGTATCCTCCTGAATTGCGTAGTGTGGGATGTGCTTGAGGGTAAACGTTTGGCAGTCAAGAATATAGAGAACGGGGCTGTCTTTTATGTGGATGCCGATCATCTTGTCGTGGCTGCCGGAGCGGTTCCGTTTATGCCACCTTTCAAGAATGATGACCTTCCGGGGGTATATACGGCCGCTGTTTTTCAAAAGATGATGAACAGGGAGAAGACCTTGCTCGGAAAGAACGTCCTCACTGTCGGGGCCGGAAATATCGGATATCTCACTTCTTATCAGGCAATGCAGGCCGGTGCAAAGGTCAAGGCCATCTTGGAAGGGATGCCTCACGAAGGGGGATTCCCCGTGCAGGCAAACAGAGTGCGCAGGCTGGGGATTCCGATTTACACATCGCACGTCCTTCTGGAGGCTATCCCGAACGAAGATCATACCGGCATAGTGGGGGCGATTGTGGCTAAGTGCGAGAATTTCAAGCCGATACCCGGCTCGGAGATGCGCATAGACGGTATCGACTGCATAAATGTCTGCACGGGTCTTATTCCTGACGGCAGATTGCTCAAGAAAGGGAATGAAGTGTTTGGCCGAGCCTGCTACGGAGTCGGTGACGCAGTGAGAATCGGAGAGGGGACATCTGCAGTGCTTCGCGGACGCCAATGCGCTTACGAGATTCTTCAGTCGATGGGGCTCCCTTATAATTATAACGATTATCTCACAGTGTCAAGGGAATATATCGATTCTCAGCAGCGTCCCACAAGGGTGCTCGAGTCTCCGAGAATCCCGTCGGAAGAGAGAATGACTTCAAAAGGTTTTGTAATTGCAGACTGCCTCTACGGATTCGCTTGCAACCCGTGTTCGTTCTCCTGCCGACAGGGCGCCATCACTAAACTTACCACTTCTTCGGTTCCGATGATAGATTTTGACAAGTGCATCGGATGTATGGAGTGCGTCACTTCTTGTCCGGGATTGGCGATGTTTGGATTCAATCCAGCCAAGAATCTATTCTATCTCCCTGTAGAATATGATGTTACAGCCGGAGCTGAGGTGTTCCTCATAGACAATAACGGCAGTAAGATAGGTGAAGGTGTCATCAAGAATGTCGTCAAGAAACCAAACAAGACAAACCTTGCCGTCGTTTCCGGGAAGGTTGACGATACATTATCTGTAAGAGGCTTCATTGTCAAGGAAAATTATCCGGAACCGCTCGAACTGACGGCCACGATGCTTGGGGAAGCCGATACTTACGTTTGTCATTGCGAGGATGTTACGGAAGAATCTCTTATTGCAGCGGTGGGCGACAGAAAGAGCATAACCGCAGCGGAGCTCAAACATATCACCCGTATCGGAATGGGAGTATGCCGCGGCAGCAGATGCTTGGCAAGAGCAAGACAAGTGCTTAGGAATCATGGCATTACCCTTGTTGGGGAATTTACTCCCCGCGGCCCTATGGCAAATCCTGTCGAGATAGGTGAGTTGATAAATGAAGAGAAGATTCACAACGAGTTCATCGTTTCAGACAAAGTGTGTGAAGCTGAAGTCGTGAAATGCGGATCCTTCGTCGCCGGAGGTGGAATGGCGGGTAGCGCAATGTTCAGATATTTGGCAGAGGCAGGGATGAGTCCGGTGCTTGCAAATATGGATGCGGGCAGTTCGTGGAGGTGCATTGCCGGCGGACGCCCTGCATTCTCAGTCCCTGCACTTGCCGATATTGCTAATAACAACTATCAGATATTCAAAGAGTTGCAAAGGGAAGGCAATATCAATCTCAAGGAGACTCGATATGTCAATTTTGTTCATGACCAGGCAAGCTATGATTCTTTGGACAAATCTCGTGAATGGTCTGACGCATATATGATAGACCGCCGCGATTTCAAGAAGGAGATTTCGGAGTATTTTGATGATTCTCAGATGGTTTATTCTCACGCACTCATATCCAAGGGGTGTTGGCAGGCCACTCCGGGACTTACCATAGATCTCGTTCGTCATATTGGTATCAATGCAGGAGGTATCCTTATGGAAAATACTTCGGTAGAGGATGTCGTAAAGGATGGGAACATTTACAAAATTCTTGTGAAACTCCCCGGAGGAAAATTCCGTCGTTATGAAACTGAGGTGTTTGTAAATGCCCTTGGTGCCGGCGGAGAGAAGATTGCAAGCCGTATGGGAATTGAGACGGGATTGTATCCTGTCAAGCATCAAGCATTTATCACAAAGAGACTTCCCCTCATCGGAAAGGATGGCGATTCTCTCGATATGCTTATCGACCGCAGGAAATACAAGGGATTTTCTGCCGTTTATGGCCAGCAGATGGCGGAGACAGGCCAGATTATCGGTTGCGCATCTCCCGGCATTGATGCCATTGAGTGCGGTAAAAATCTGAAATTCAACAGCAAAGAGTTTATTGAGATTGTTTCGGAAGTGTTCTGTATGTGGATACCGGCACTGAAGAACGTAGAGATTCAAGCTGTTTGGAGCGGCTATTATACTGAGCCACGCTATATCGTAGATCCCGATGCGGGATTGTTCCTCGGAATGCGCGGGCACGGCTTTATGCTCAGCCAGTATATCGCAAAATTGTATGTCGATAAGCTTCGCGGCCTTCCCGTTCCGGAATATTTCTCAAGGCTTGCCCTTGGCGGAGACGGCCTTTCAGAAAATGCTTTCAAGTAAATCGTGAGTCATGAAAAGAGTTGTAATTGCCCTCGCTGCCGTTTTGGTGCTTTGCGGATGCAAATCGGAGGAGAAGCGTCCTCAAATCTTGTTTGAGACAAGTATGGGAAATATCCGTATGGAGCTCTTTAACGAGACTCCGATTCATCG
>JABUTQ010000173.1 GCA_021443605.1 Bacteroidales bacterium
CGGTAATCTTCTTGTTACTCTCATTGTATCCGATTATGAGATACGGGACACTCGCCGGGGTACAGGTCCCTCAGCATTTTTCGAAAGGATGTGTAGATATTTGGACTACTCGGGTTATATTCATATATATTGCATTAATTGGCATAGTAATCTATGCTCTATTATCATTCTGCCAAGTACACCCAAATATGATTAATATTCCTTTTGACAGTAAAATATCTGTGCAAGACAAGGCGTTGATGGCAACATCTTTGGCAAGATTTCTTAAACTTTGGTGTATGGCGATGTTTGCTTTTTTGTCAATATCGTTTTACAGAATCGCGATTGGGAAAGAACAATGCTTAAACAACTTTATTTTGTACATAATATTATTAAGTGCAATTATTCATCTTTTCTTGATATTATTTTTACGAGATAGATAGTTCGTCTGCTCGCATCCTAAACGAAGCGAAGGGGTTCACTTTTTTAGTGAACCCCTTCGATAAAGCTCTGTACTACTGACTTAGAAGCTTCTTAGTCAAGTGAGTGGATTGCAAGACCGCTGCGGAGCTTCGGCTCAAACCAAGTGGTCTTTGGAGGCATAATGTTGCCGGTGTCGGCAATGTTGATGAGCTGCTGCATTGAAACAGGATACAACGCAAAAGCTGCAACCATCTCGCCGCTGTCAACACGACGCTTCAACTCGCCAAGGCCGCGGATACCGCCAACGAAGTCGATTCTCTTTGAAGTACGCAAATCTCCCAAATTCAATATCTTGTCGAAAATGAGATTTGAGCAGATTGTTACGTCGAGCACTCCAATAGGGTCGTTGTCGTCGTATGTGCCCGGTTTTGCAGTGAGAGAGTACCAGTTGCCACCGAGATACATTGAGAAGTTGTGGAGAGTGCAAGGCTTGTAGGGCTCGCAGCTGCACTTTTGCTCAATTGTGAAATCTGCCTCAAGTGCTTTCAGGAACTGCTCTGCAGAGAGACCGTTGAGGTCCTTCACAACGCGGTTATAGTCAATGATCTTGAGCTGGTTGTCGGGGAAGCATACAGCCATGAAGTAGTTGTATTCCTCTGTGCCGTTGTGGTTCGGATTGTTCCCCTTTTTCTCTGCACCTACGCGGGCAGCGGCAGCTGTACGGTGGTGACCATCAGCAACATAGAAGGCCGGAACATCGTTAGCAAAAATCTCGGTGATGCGCGCGATGTCCTTGTCGTCATCGATTACCCAGAACTTGTGACCGAATCCGTCTTCGTCTGCAATGAAATCATATTCGGGAACCCTTGCGATATATCTGAACATTATCGCGTCAATCTCGGCATTGTCGGGATATGCGAAGAACACCGGCTCGATGTTGGCATTCTGGATGCGCACGTGAATCATACGGTCGTCTTCCTTGTCCTTGCGGGTGAGCTCGTGCTTCTTGATTGTGCCGTTCATGTAGTCTTCTGTATTGGCGCACAGCACGATACCGTATTGTGTGCGTCCTTCCATAGACTGAGCATAAACATAGTAGCACTCTTTCTTGTCGCGTACAAGCCAGCCGCGCTCCTGCCAGAGCTTGAAGTTTGCCACGGCCTTGTCGTAAACCGGCTGTGAGTGTTCATCTGCAATGGGATTGAAGTCGATTTCGGGCTTTGTGATGTGGAGAAGCGATTTTTCGCCGGCTTCGGCAGCTGCTTCAACAGAGTTCATCACATCGTAAGGGCGTGCAGAGACCTCCTTTGAGATAGCTTTGGGAGGACGTATTGCTGCAAAAGGCTTAACTTTTACCATATCGACTAAAATTTATTGAGTTGAAAACGGGTATTTCCTGTAGCGAAGAAATCACAAATCTGGTTTGCTGCTGCAAGACCGGCATTTACGTTGGCCTCGGCCGTCTCTGCTCCCATCTTCTTGGGGGTTGAGAAGAACCTCTTGCCAAATTTCTCTGCAAATTCTGCGTTGCGGTCGGGAGCGATGTCGGTAACGTAGCGGAGGTCGTCGCGCTCTTCAAGCACCTTGATGAGCTCTTCTTCGTTAATCACCTCTTTTCTTGCAGTGTTGATCAGGCATCCTTTCTTGGGCATCTTTGAAACGAGATTGTACCCGATGGAGCCTTTTGTCTCGGCAGTTGCGGGGATGTGGAGGGAGATGAAGTCGCTCTTGCTGTAGAGATCTTCAAGAGATGCGGCAACCTTTGCTCCTGTAGCTTCAATCTGCTCGTCCTTGAGATAAGGGTCAAATGCGAGAACGTTCATTCCAAAGCCCATCGCAAGTTTTCCTACAAGGCGACCAACATTGCCATAAGCCTGTATTCCAATAGTTTTTCCTTTAAGTTCGAGGCCGGTACCGGGGGTGAACTGGTTGCGGTTCATAAACACCATAAGTCCCAATGCGAGTTCTGCAACTGCGTTTGAGTTCTGGCCGGGAGTGTTCATGGCTACCACTTTTGCTGCGCTGAGGGCTTCAAGGTCGAGATTGTCGAAACCTGCACCTGCGCGTACCACAATCTTGAGGTTCTTTGCGGCAGCCACAACTTCGGCTGTGACTTTGTCTGAACGGACGATAAGGGCGTCGGCGTCAGCAACGGCAGCCACAAGCTCTGCGGTGCCTTCATATTTCTCGAGGAAAGACACTGTGTGGCCGGCTTTCTCACCAATGGCCTTGATTCCGTTAACGGCAGCGGCGGCAAACGGTTTCTGGGTTGCAACTAATATCTTCATATCTTTGATTATCTGTTATTTATGAAGTTTTTCAAATTCCTGCATACATTCTACGAGTGCTTCTACGGCCTCGATGGGGCAGGCATTGTAGAGGGATGCGCGGAAACCTCCAACTGAACGGTGTCCCTTGATGCCGACCATACCGCGTTCTTTTGCAAATGCCATAAATTCGTCCTGAAGTGCCTCCTTACCCGGAGCCATTACCCAACAGTGGTTCATGATAGAGCGGTCTTCCTTGGCTGCAGTGCCCACAAACATAGAGTTGCGGTCGATTTCTGCATAGAGAAGATCTGATTTCTTTTTGTTGAGCTCGTGCATCTTCTCAACGCCTCCGATGGTCTCTTTGAGCCACTTGAGTGTCTCGTGCATCACGAAGATGGCCGATACGGGAGGGGTGTTGAACATAGAGATGTTCTTTGCCTCTTCGGCAGCATGAGTGCGGTAGTCAACCATTGTTGGAAGGGGATTCATATAGGCACGGTCGGTAATCTTGCCGAGGATGTCTTTGCGTACAATCACGAAAGTGACGCCGGCAGGGCCTACGTTCTTCTGGGCACCACCATAAATCATCACATATTTCTTAACGTCAACGGGGCGGCTCATAATGTCAGAAGACATATCTGCCACGAGGTTTACGGGGCAGTCCATATCATACTTGATTTCTGTGCCGTAGATTGTGTTGTTTGTGGTGATGTGGAAATAGTCTGCATCGGTGGGAACTGTGTAACCCTTCGGAATATAAGAGTATGTCTTATCTTCTGAAGATGCCACTACATCTACTGTGCCGAAGAGTTTTGCTTCTTTTGCTGCCTTCTTTGCCCAAACGCCGGTCTGGAGATATGCAGCTTTCTTGTTGAGAAGATTTGCGGGCACAGTGAAGAACTGTGTGCTTGCTCCACCACCGAGGAAGAGGATTTCGTATTCTTCGGGGATGTTGAGAAGGTCGCGCCAAAGCTGACGGGTTTCAGCCATTATTCGCTCCCAGCCCGGAGTGCGGTGAGAAATCTCGAGCAGACCGATGCCTGTGTTGTCAAAATTGCGTATAGCCTCAATGGTCGATTCGATTGCCTCTTTGGGCAATACGCAGGGACCTGCATTAAAATTGTAAGCTTTTTTCATAAAAAAATATAATTGTTTGAGTTAGGATTGTTAAATTATACAAATGTAATAATTATCTTGTGATAAAACAATCAAATTTGTAATATAGGTGAATAGGTTTTGAATAATTATTTCAAAACATCTTCTGCATCTGTGGTTTTTTCGCAATAATGACAAAGAAGTTTAAGTTTGGAGTTGTCCCTGATGGTGGTAAACACTGTTGGAATCTCCTGATGGTTTGTGACGCACAACGGATTTGCGCAACGGGCGATTCCCACCACTTTTTCGGGAATCTCGATTCTCTTCTTTTCCACAACTTCATACCCCTTTATCACGTTTATAGTTGCCTCGGGAGCCAAAAGGGCAATGCGGCCTATTTCATCGTCCTTGAAAAATCTGTCTGCAATCTTTATGATTCCCTTTTTGCCAAAAGTCTTGCTTTCGAGATTCATTCCTATGGTTACCTGATTTTCTCCGGACTCGAGTTTAAGGATGTCGATTACCTTGAATATATTCTTTGAAGGGATATGGTCTAATACGGTGCCGTTTTCTATTGCATTGACTATCAGTTGGTTGCTATTTGTTTTCATGATTGGGTCTCCTATTATTTATAACCGAGAAGATAGGCTATGATGGCCATTCTCACATACATTCCGTTTTCCGCCTGCTTGAAGAAATAAGCGTAAGGGGTGTCATCCACGTCAAGTGCAATCTCGCCAACGCGCGGCAGCGGATGGAGAATCTTCATATTGCTGCGCACGTCGTTCAGCATCGATGCGGTAAGTTTATAGACGTTCTTGACTTTTTCATATTCCATAGGGTCGCTGAAACGCTCCTGCTGAACCCTTGTCATGTAGAGGATGTCACAATCGTTCAGATAATCGTTGATGTTTGCAGTCTCCTGATATCCAATCCCTTTCTCATCCAAAAACTCTTTGTATTCCGTAGGCATTTTCAGCTCGTCCGGAGATGTAAAAATGAATTTGGGGTTGAAGTGCGACAGCGCCTGCAGCAGAGAGTGGACGGTGCGCCCGTATTTGAGGTCTCCCACCATATTTATTGTGATGTTGTCCAATCGTCCCTGAGTCTGATTGATGGTGTAGAGGTCGAGGAGTGTCTGGCTCGGGTGCTGGTTGGCACCGTCTCCGGCGTTCACCACGGGGAGGTTGCAAATTTCACTTGCATAGCGCGCTGCCCCTTCGAGCGGATGACGCATAATTATCATATCGACATAATTGGATACCATTTTGATGGTATCTTTGAGGGTTTCTCCCTTGCTGATGCTTGTGTTTGACGTGTCTGAAAACCCTATTACCCTGGCACCGAGACGATTGCAGGCGGTCTCAAAGCTGAGCCTGGTACGGGTGGATGGTTCAAAGAAGAGGCAGGCTATCACCTTGCCGTCAAGTATTTTCTGGGAGCGGTTTTGCTCCATGAAGCTGGCGATATCGAGGATGTGCAGGATTTCGTCTTTGCTGAAATCGCGGATTGAAATTAAGCTTTTTGCCATATTGTAGTGTTTTTCAATAATTCTTTAAACTGATTTTCCATAGATAGACGCACCTTCACCTCAAGAGTGCAAGTGTTGTCGAAATTTTGAGTCAATATATTGAGTTTCAAGTCTTTTATGACTTTCATCACTTCATTCATCTGAATGTATCCGAATTCAATCGTATAGATTTTGGATGCGATTTTCTCTGTAATCTGCGCATTGGCAATCGCGTCTGCCGATGCTCCCTTGTATGCCTGAATTAACCCGGAAGTTCCAAGAAGAATCCCACCGAAATACCTTACCACTATTATCAGTACGTCGCTGAGGTCGTTTGAAACTATCTGTCCCAAAATAGGTTTCCCGGCAGTGGAAGAGGGCTCTCCGTCATCATTTGCCCTCCATTTTTCGCCGTTGCACCCAAGACGGTATGCATAGCAGTGATGCCTTGCATCGAAATATTTCTTTTTTATCAATGCAAGATGATCTTTGACGTCTTCTTCTGTCTCAATTGGAAAAATAAAAGCCAGGAACTTGCTCCCTTTGTCTTTATAAAGGCCTTCCGAAGGAGCAGCCACGCTTTTGTACTTGTCTTTTACAAGATTTGCAACAGATTCCATTTCGGATTGTAAAAGTAATGGTTTTTGTGTAATTTTGCAAAAGCAATCAATTTGAATTAGACTATGATTTTTAAATATAAGGCTACCATTCCCGAGAGCAAGACGTTTGTAAGGGAATATGAGGTGAAAAGCGATATGAACCTCTTTAAATTCAACTCGTTCATTCTAAACGATTTGGGGTTTGCGCCGGACCAGATGGTGATTTTTCGCGGCATAGATGCCAACGGGGTGCTATGCAGCGAATACGGCCTTTTCGATTTGGGCGACGGCTCTATGGATAAAGTCACTTTTGCCGATGTCGTGGCGAAAGGGGAGACGGAGCTGCAATATTGCTACGATGTTCGCAACGATAGGGTTATCAAGCTTTTGTATGAGGGAGAAGAAGAGGGCTCTCCCCGATATTCTTACCCCCGTACCACTTTTGAAAAAGGGCGTAATCCGGATCAGTTCTCAAAGAAATATGAAGATTTCGACGAATTTGAGGAATTCAATCACGGCTTCGGAGAGGAAGTTGAGGAGGTAGTTGGCGAAGACAACGATGAATAATCGTCGCCTGACCATAATCCTCGGTCCCACTGCGGTCGGAAAGACCGACTATGCAATTGACTATGCGCTGCGTGTTGGCAGTCCGGTTGTGTCGTGCGATTCGCGCCAGATTTTCAGAGAATTAAACATAGGTGTGGCAAGACCGTCAGCCGAACAGCTCGCTCGTGTGAGACATTATTTTATTGCAACAAATTCAGTAACAGAATATTACACTGCCGGGAGATATGAATTGGAGGCGCTTGAACTGCTCTCCTCTCTTTTTGAAGAACATGAAGAAATTGTGATGTGCGGCGGCTCGGGGCTATATATCGATGCTCTCTGCAACGGCCTTGACGACTTCCCGGAGGCCGACCAATCTTTGCGAGAGGAACTTTCCGCCCGTCTTCGGGCAGAAGGGGTTGATTCTCTTCGCAAAGAGCTTCTCCGCCTCGACCCCGAGAGTTATCACACAATAGACATCGCCAACGGGCAGAGGGTTGTCAGGGCGCTTGAGGTTACGATTTCTACCGGCCGGCCGTATTCTTCTTTCAAGACATCGCCAAAAAAGAAACGCGATTTTGAGATTGTGAAGATAGGGCTCACACGCGATAGAGAAGTCCTTTATTCGCGTATAAATCAGCGTGTTGACCAAATGATGGATGAAGGCCTCGTGGATGAGGCTCGCTCTGTGCTTCCATATCGCGATATGCCCGCCCTCAACACTGTGGGATATAAAGAATTGTTTGAATATTTCGACGGCTCCATTCCCCTTGAAGAAGCCGTCCGCTTGATAAAGCGCAATACCCGTCACTATGCCAAACGCCAACTCACCTGGTGGGGCCGAGACTCTTCAATCCGGTGGATTTCACTGTCATCCTGAGGCGAAGCCGAAGGATCTTCCCGAACAGCACCACTCGTGGGGATTCTTCGCTATCGCTCAGAATGACGTAACCTCGTCATCCTGAGGCGAAGTGTCTCGTCATCCTGAGGCGAAGCCGAAGGATCTCCCCGATATTCTAATTTCCGAGCTCCGAGATGAATTTAATGCGGACGATGCGCACTTCTTCTTCAGTAAAGTCTGGACCGAGCTGTTTGAGGGCATCTGCCACAGAGTCAGAGGCGCTCTCTTCCTTAAAGAACGTGAAAATCTC
>JABUTQ010000301.1 GCA_021443605.1 Bacteroidales bacterium
TTCATCTTGGCATAGAACTGAACTACCTCTTCCCCATCGCGGGCTCCGGTATTCTTGAGCTTGAAGTTGAGTTCATAGCTGTTTCCGTTATGCGATACCTTCAAATCTGAATATTCGAATGTGGTATAACTGAGGCCGAATCCAAACGGGAAAAGGGGCTGCCCCTTGAAATACATATAGGTTCTGTTGTTCTTAATGTTATAATCCAACATATTAGGAAGGTCAAGAATATCTTTCACCCAAGTCTGGTTTGTGCGTCCTGCAGGATTATAGTCGCCAAAGATGACATCTGCAAGTGCATTTCCAAGTTCCTGACTGCACTGTGTGATATGGACTATTGCAGGCACGTTCTCGGCGGTCCAGTTGATTGCATAGGGGAAGCTGCTGATGAGAGCCACGACAGTGTTGTGATTTGCCTGCCATACGACTTTGATAAGGTCTTCTGTCTCAAGCTGAATTGAGCGGCGGTCGAGAGCCTCGCGTCCGTCACCTGCAACCGTGCCGTATGCCCAGGGAGCCTGTACGGACATCTTGCCCCAATCCGGGCTTGTGGCCGGGTGGTTTCCGACACACACGATGCAGACATCTGCCCATTTTGCCACTTCCTGAGCCGAACCATCTGAATCCCAGCGCTGGAATTTTATCTCAACGTCCTGACCTTCAACAGCATTCTGGATACCCTGCAGAGCTGATACGGTATAAGTTGGAAGGGCGCCATACCAATCTTTGAGCACATCTTCAGCACGGTTTCCGAGCACGGCAATCTTCTTCACTTTCTTCTTGTCGATAGGGAGAAGATTCCCTTCGTTCTTGAGCAGCACTACAGATTTTTGAGATACGAGTCTTGCCTTATCCTTGAACTCCTGAGTCTCCCAAGGAACGGTTTCACCAAACTCCATCTTGTTGTAGGGGCAGGCGTTGTCGAACATTCCTAAACGGAGCATCGTGCGCAAATTGGCCTTGGTCCTCTCATTAAGCACCTCTTCTGAGATGTATCCGGCATCGTAAGCCTCTTTCACCTGGTCAAAGTTTGAGTCGATGAAACGGGACAGACCTGCCTCGAGAGAGAGCTTGATCGATTCGTTTATGTTCTCGGTATATTTGTGGGCCATAGACATAAATCTCAATGCTCCGGCATCGTTCACGATGGTGCCGTCCATCTCCCACTCCTTATATAAGATATTCGTTATGAAGTCGTTAGCCTCGCAAGGAACTCCATTGTAGCGGTTGTATGCAGTCATCACCGATTTGGCACCAGCCTTTGCCCCTTTCCAGAATCCGTATGAATAATAATCCCTGAAGAGATCTTCATCGAAACGGGAATCGGTAGAGTAGCGGTTATCTTCGTTGCTGTTTGCAAGGAAATGCTTCATCAAAACAGCCCCGCGCCAGTATTTGGGGTCGTCACCCTGGATACCTTTTGTTTCGGAAGCCACCATCTCTCCTACGAGATAAGGGTCTTCTCCAAAGCTCTCTTCTGTCCTTCCCCAACGCGGATCACGGGCGAGGTCTGCATTTGGAGCCCAGAGAATGAGGCAGTTACGACCACCTTCTTGCGAATAGTATCTCGCCTCGTAAGACATTACGTCACCTACGATAAATGCCATGTTGCGATCCCAGGTTTCACCGATTCCGTATGCCTGCGGGAAAGCGGTACTGTTCACATACTTTGGCGGGACATAACCGGGACGGCCTGCGCCAGGCATCTGAAACTGTCCGGCATTTCCCATATTAGGCAGCTGGTTAGAACCGCCACGCACGATGCCGTGGATAGCCTCCGTACTTCCCGGATTTTCAATACCAAGACGTGGAACACCTTGTCCAACAAGAGTTTGAAGTTTTTCATCCGTTGTCATCAATGAAACGGCATCATTCAGTCTCACCTCCTCCGAAAGATTCGGATTCTGATAGGGATGCTCATAAGTCTGTGCTCTCATTACCCCTGCAAATGAAATCAGGGCGGCACAAGCAAGCAATGTCAGTTTTTTCATAATGGTTTTAGATAGATGGTTTAATAAGTGCGAATTTACGAAAAAATATGCTAAAGTGTCCTTCAAAATGGCCTGAAAAACGATTTAAAAAGGGCTGAGGCAAAATGCCCCGGCCCTTTCCATAAAAAAAACAACTATATAAACTATCCTTTTGCCAAAGGTCAGCAATAAAGGCATCCTGTGCTTATAGACAATGTAATGCAGGGGGACAGACCTTTGGAAGGAAACTATCACGACAACACCCGTACACCCGCAGGCAACATCGTCCATAACGCATTGGGCAGGTCTTCTGACTTCTCCAATTGCACCGCCTTCTCAGTTACTCAATAACCAATGGCAAAGAGTGATGCAACAATAAAGGAGTTCACAGCAGCGGGAACTGTCCGGGATTCTCACCCGATTCCCTTTTAATCAGGAGGCACGAGCCCCCCTTGAACCCAAGTGCTACAAAGGTAAATATTTTTTTCAGAATAATTCTATCTGTATAGATATCTTTTTATGTTGTTTTTCGGATTCTTTTCAAATGGCTCTTTGACAATCTCTAAATTAGAGACATAGCTGTACCTCGGAAGAAAAGAATTGAGTTTGTTCAAGTTGTCTTTCATTTTAGATTTCACTCCGATTTCGCCAAAGCCATCTTTTTCCGCCTGTTCCATATCGGGATATACAAGCCCCACAATAGAAGAACCTCTCTGAATTACAATACATTCATCTACATACGGAAGCTGAAGCAACTTCTCTTCAATCTCCTCCGGATATACGTTCTGCCCCGAAGCTGTCAGTATCATATTCTTGGAGCGTCCTTTTATAAAGAGGTTTCCGGATTCGTCTATCAGGCCCAAATCGCCAGTGCAGAGCCACCCGTCTTCGGTAAAGGTAGAAGCCGTGGCTTCCGGATTCTTGTAGTATCCCTTCATTACGTTCCAACCCCTTACAAGTATCTCTCCCACAATATGTTGAGGATCCTCGGAATTAATCTTGACGTCATTTATGTCAATAGGCATACCGCAAGAGCCCAACTTGAATTTCAACGGTTGCTGGTATGAAATCAACGGAGCACATTCCGTCATACCATACCCTACAAGATACGGAATCTTCAACTTCTTGAGCCACGATTCCACCTCCTCGTTGATTGGAGCACCTCCGATGATGAGTATCTTCATTCCGCCGCCAAAAGCGTTCATTATTTTTTTGCGAAGTTTTTTCTTTATAATCTTTGCCGAAGGCCACATCCTGAGCATCAGCTTCATAAACGGCTTGTTCACAACGGGAAAGACAGAAGTCTTGAACATCTTCTCTATCATCAGCGGCACTGTGAGAATCATATAAGGCTTGACTGCCGCAAGATAATCGAAGAGCATTTTTGATGATGATATCTTTTTGGGGAAGCAAATGCCACACCCTGAAGCAAGCTGATACAGGAATCCGAAGGTTATGCCGAACATATGCGCCATCGGGAGCATTGACACAATCGAGCCCCCTTCGTAACCGTAAATGGTTTTTACTGCATACTGGATGTTTGCACTAATATTCCCATTTGTAAGCACAACCCCTTTGGGCACGCTGGAAGTCCCTGAAGTATAGTTGATTATACAAACTTCATCAAAATTGTCTTCCGGATAGTGCACGTCTTCAATGGAGAAATTCGGATATTTCTCCCTGAAAAGAGTTTCAATCTTATCGACTGCAAACACAAGCTCTGCATTTCCGCCATCATATACAAGATCTCGAGAAGTGAGGGAAAAAATTGCTTTCAATCCGGATAAATTCTTTCTATCCAGCGTTTTATATATTTCGGTATCAACAAAGAGCAAGCTTGATTCAGAATGGTTCACCAAACTTTCTATACTCTCCGGACGGAAATCCTTGAGAATCGGAACGGCCACGGCACGATATGTAATGACCGCAAGACTGACAGCCCCCCATATTGGTGAGTTGTTACCGCAAATAGCCACTTTGTCTCCGGGCTTGAGACCGGCCTTTTCAAAAATTATATGGAGTTTCTCTATTTCAACCGCAATCTGTCGGAACGTATATCCATCCCCTCCGATATAGCTCAGCACCTTGTTGTCCGGCAGGCGCTTCATTGCATCGGAAATGTATGTCAGGTAGTGAATCCTCCCTTCGGGATAGATATCAAAATTGGTCAAGTCTATCATTACTTTTAACTGTGTTTTACTTCACAATATTGCAAAAAAGAGTATCTTTGTCAAAATAGAAGTGACCTAATATATAGATTTGGGACGAACAAGAAGGTTAAGGGATAAAATAAACGATACAGGGGCGAAAATGAAGCGAAAAAAGACCATAATTGCACTGATTTACGACTTTGACGGCACTCTTTCCACAGCAAACATGCAGGAGTTCGGCTTTATTCAGGCCATCGGAAAATCTCCTTCGGAGTTTTGGTCGATGTGCAACAACATTGCAGATGGGCAGGAGATGAACCACGTCCTGGCTTATATGAAATGTATGTTGGACGAAGCAAAAAAATGTGATATTCCTCTCACAAAAGATTCTTTGGTCGGGTTCGGACGGGACGTTGAGCTATACAATGGCGTAAGGGAGTGGTTTGCCCTCATCAACGAATATGGTAAGAAAAAGGGGGTAATCATCGAGCATTATATCAACTCCTCCGGAATCACGGAAATCATTGATGGGACTCCCATCGCAAGGGAGTTCAAAAAGATTTTCGCCTGCTCATTTTTATACGATGCAAGCGGCATTGCATCATGGCCTGCAGTCGCCGTGGATTATACCGCCAAGACACAGTTTCTGTTCAAGATAACTAAGGGAATCTTGGATATCACCGACTCCAAGCTCGTGAACGACAGCCGTAAAGACGAAGACAAGCCGATACCTTTCCCGAATATGATTTATTTCGGTGATGGTCAGACAGATGTCCCTTGTATGAAGATTGTGAAGATGTTCGGTGGTAATGCCATTGCGGTTTATCAAAAACAGAATGAGAAGATGTCAAGAACCGCTCGCGAACTGCTCAAACAAGACAGAGTGAATTTCATCTGCAATGCAGATTATTCGGCTGATGGGGAGATATACAAAGTGGTATGCACTATCATCGACAAGATAGCCGCTGAAAACGAATACGACAGGCTTCGCCGCTCAAATAGTAAGAGATAATTATGAAGATAGAAGCTAAATACAAGATTATCAAGATTTTACTCTTGTTGATATATATAGTTGCCGTTAGTTTTTGTCTGTTTTACAATTTCAAGGGAAACAACGCATTTAACATTCCATCAACTATTTGGGGAATTCCGTCAGACAAGGTGATTCACTTCTTTTTATTCTTGCCGGCACCAGTTTTGGCATTTGCAGCTTTCCACAACAAGAACATTCCCAAGTCTTTCCTGATTGTTTTCGTATCTACCCTCACGGTTGCGGCCATTTTCGAATATGCGCAGCGCTACACGGGGTATCGCACTTCGGATATGATTGATTTTGTGGCAAATGCGGCCGGCATCGGCGCCGGGACGATTTTGTCTGTCATACTGTACCACATCTGGCACTGAGGCCGTCATCCTGAGCGGGAGCGAAGGATCTCATACCGAGCCATTTACGGAAAGCGGCCAGATATTGGTCTCCGATATGAATCAGTTTGCCGGCTATGACAATATCGTTGTCGCGCGTCACCGATTCTATCTTGTCCAATGCCACAATAAACGACTTGTGGACCCGCATAAACGCCCCCTCCGGCAGCAACTCCCCTGCAGCTTTCATTGTCAGATGGGTAATTAAAGGGGCATCCTGAGATTCAAGCCGGATGGAAAGATAGTCTTTCAAGCCGGAAATATACAGAATATCAGATAGTTCCACCTTATGAAGATTACCATCGGACTTGATGAATATTGATGTTGTTTTAGGTGACTGAACCGCGGCGGATGCGGCCTCTTTCATATTGAAATAATTGATAGCCTTTTCTGCAGCTTCAACAAATTTCTGGTATCTTATCGGTTTGAGAAGATAGGCGAGCGCATCAACGTCGTAACTTTCAAGGGCATACTCCTTAAAGGCCGTGGTAAATATCACCCTCGTATTTTCGGGAAGCATTTTCGAAAGCTCCAATCCGCTCAAATCGGGCATCTGAATATCGAGAAATGCCAGTTCCGGCCGGAGCGATTTAACCTGAGACAGAGCCTCCACGGGATCGGTAAATGAGGCCATCAGTTCGAGGGACGGAGTTCTTGAGATATAATTCTCTATCATCTGCACGGCCAAAGGCTCGTCATCTACTACTATACAGCGCAATTTATTCATTGATAATCAGGTCTTTGATAATTATTTCGGCCACATATTCCCCACCGGAGATTCCGCAATTGAAACTGTGCTTGCCGGGATAAAGCAAACTGAGGCGTTGACGGACATTCTCCAATCCGATTCCCGAACCCACACGATCTTCCCCTATCTTTTCAAAAATGCTGTTGGTGCATCTGAAAACGAGATTCCGTCCTTCAAGATGCATATCCATATTCACGAAAGACTCTTTGCGGGAGTTGATGCCGTGTTTGAAAGCATTCTCTATCAGGGAAATAAAAAGCAGCGGAGCAATCATTATATCGCCATTCGGCACGTTAAACTCCATATTTACAGTTGACAGTTCGTTGCAACGCATCTTCATCAATCCGACATATTGTTCCATGAATTCTATTTCTGACGAGATTGTAACTTCAGGTTTTTCAGCGTCATAGAGTGTGTATCGCAACACGTCGCTCAGCCGTGCTATTTCCTCTTGCGCACGACAAGGGTCAATCTGCGTCAACGAAGAGATGTTGTTCATTGCATTAAAGAGAAAATGGGGATTGAGCTGATAACGGAGCCAGGTAAGTTCGGCCTGCGTTTTCTGCTTCTCTTCTTCCTTTATCGTAATCTGCTGTTCGTTCCAACGGGCTATGTATCTGACTCCCACTGCAATGACTATCAAGATAAGGTTAACCAGAGTAAATCCTGCTGAGAGGAAAAACGCAAACCCTTTCAATTTTTCACCTTCCTCAAAGGGCAACGCTTTAATTATTTCTTCAAATTGCTGAAAATCTGAAGAATACAATATTGACACAATACAGAAGCCGATAATTCCAAAATTCAGAAGGATGTTGATAAGATAAAACCATATCCTCCGCCCTTTTACAAACAGAAATTTCGGAACGAAAAGGAGGTAGTTTACGAAATAGACGAACAAATACGGGAAAGAGCCTTTCAATGAATCGGTTATGATTTTGAACGAGCTCTTGGGATTATCGTCCAGAGAATTCTTTGTGAATGCCGGCAAGATGATAATGCAAAGCCACACAAGGCATTGCACTATCATTATCCAATTCGATTTTTTCCTTTTTTCGTCCATATCACGAAGATAGCGGTTAGTATGCTAAGTGCAAAATTTGTTTTTATTTACCCCGAGTCTGATTCTGTCATCCTGAGCGGTAGCGAAGGATCTCACCGAAGTTTACACCGCTCTACATCCCGATGAGTGTCGAACTGTTCATACTTTCAGCATTGCTGCTTTGGTTCAACTGAGCGTCATTGG
>JABUTQ010000146.1 GCA_021443605.1 Bacteroidales bacterium
AAAAAATTCAGCGTGCAACCGGGTTGGTTACACGCTGATTCATGTTCGGGCAGCAATCAACTGCGTCAGATCTACTTAATCTCCTCGAAATCTACATCTGTGACTTCGTCGTCTTGCTTGTTGGAGCCGCCTTGAGGGCCTTGCTGGCCTGCGCCGGGGTTGAAACCTGCACCGGGCTGTCCCTGAGCTCCCTGAGCTGCCTTAGCCATATCTTCTGAAGCTGCATGCCAAGCGTTGTTGAGGGCATCGTTGGCGCGATCGAGGGCTGTGGTATCAACTTCACGGCCGGCATCGTACGCCTCTTTGGCTGACTTATGAGCCTCTTTCAACTGACCAAGGGCATTTTCAATGGCACCCTTCTTGTCTGCCGGAATCTTGTCTCCGTATTCCTTGAGGTTCTTCTCGCTTTGGAACACCATTGCGTCTGCGCCATTAATCTTATCGACAAGCTCTTTCTTCGCCTTGTCGGCAGCCTCGTTGGCCTTAGCCTCGTCACGCATTCTCTTGATTTCCTCATCTGAAAGTCCTGATGAAGCCTCGATGCGAATCTTCTGCTCTTTGCCGGTAGCCTTGTCTTTTGCAGACACGTTCAAGATACCGTTTGCATCGATGTCGAAGGTAACTTCAATCTGAGGGATTCCGCGCGGAGCCGGGGTGATTCCGTCGAGGTGGAAGTTGCCGATAGTCTTGTTGTCTCGAGCCATTGAGCGCTCACCCTGAAGCACGTGAATCTCAACTGAAGGCTGGTTGTCCGTAGCAGTGGAGAACACCTGCGATTTGCGTGTAGGGATTGTGGTATTGGCATCGATAAGCTTTGTCATCACACCGCCAAGTGTCTCAATACCAAGTGAAAGAGGGGTCACATCAAGCAGAAGCACATCCTTTACGTCGCCTGCGAGCACACCGCCCTGGATTGCTGCACCCACTGCCACTACTTCGTCAGGATTAACCCCCTTGTTGGGAACTTTGCCGAAGAATTTCTCTACGATTGCCTGAATGGCAGGGATACGGGTTGATCCGCCTACGAGGAGCACCTCGTCAATCTGTGAAGCCGAGAGACCTGCATCTGCAAGGGCCTTGCGGCAAGGCTCGATGGTAGCGTTGATCAAATCATCGCAAAGCTGCTCGAACTTGGCGCGGCTGAGTGTCTTTACAAGGTGTTTGGGAACACCGTCAACCGGCATAATGTAAGGGAGGTTGATTTCAGCAGTAGTCTGGCTTGAAAGCTCGATTTTTGCCTTCTCTGCGGCCTCTTTGAGTCTCTGGAGCGCCATCGGATCCTTGCGGAGGTCGATGCCGGGATTTTCTGCCATAAACTCATCTGCAAGCCAATCGATAATCTTATGGTCGAAGTCGTCTCCGCCGAGGTGGGTGTCACCGTTTGTCGATTTAACTTCAAACACACCGTCACCGAGTTCGAGGATTGAAATATCGAAAGTACCGCCACCGAGGTCAAACACAGCCACCTTCATATCTTTGTTCTTCTTATCAAGGCCGTATGCCAAAGCGGCTGCAGTAGGCTCGTTGATGATACGTTTTACAGTGAGCCCTGCAATCTCGCCGGCTTCCTTGGTAGCCTGGCGCTGACTGTCGCTGAAGTATGCAGGCACTGTGATGACAGCCTCTGTAACTGTCTGACCAAGATAGTCTTCCGCCGTTTTCTTCATTTTCTGAAGCACCATTGCAGAAATCTCCTGAGGGCTGTAGAGACGCCCATCGATATCGACACGGGGGGTGTTGTTGTCACCGCGCTGCACATTGTAAGGAACACGTGCGATTTCTTTTTCTACCCTTGAATATGTCTCACCCATAAATCTCTTGATAGAGAAGATGGTCTTTTTAGGATTAGTGATTGCCTGTCTCTTGGCGGGATCGCCAATCTTACGTTCTCCGTTGTCTGCGAAAGCGACTACAGACGGAGTTGTTCTCTTACCTTCGCTGTTGATGATAACAGCAGGTTCATTTCCTTCCATTACGGCTACGCACGAATTTGTGGTACCGAGGTCAATTCCAATAATTTTACCCATTTTAAATATCTCCTTTTTTTATTCTATTTTCAAATTCAATATGCTTTTTCAAGCACGACCAGTGAGATAACGAAGATTGTGCCAATGCAGATTTGGCATCAAAATACTGACAATGTGTCATAATTTAGGTTTATTATTTGTCCTTAAACGCGATTTGAGTAACTTCGCAATATGTATTATAGAGAATTAACACAAGAAGAATATAGAGACATCGCAAAGCGAATCCTATACGAAGACAATCACGTACTTATCTTCAACAAACGACCCGGAGAGATAGTTCAGGGAGACAAAACAGGAGATGAGCCTCTTAGCGAAACGCTCAAGGCATTCATCGCAATGCGAGACAACAAGCCCGGTCAGGTGTTTATGGGTGTTCCTCACCGTTTGGACAGGCCTGTCAGCGGTGTGGCGATGTTTGCCAAGACTTCAAAATGCCTCGAAAGGATGAACGAGGCCTTCCGCGAAGGGGCTGTACATAAGATATATTGGGCATTGACTTGTGAAAAGCCGAATCCGGAAGCCGGTGAGCTAAAGCATTATCTTTTCAGGAATGAAAAACAGAACAAGTCCTATCCCTATACCGAAGGTGAAAAAGCACCGCAAGGAGCAAAAGAAGCACGCCTAAAATATCGTACAATCAAAAGTTTTGACAGATATCATCTTGTTGAGGTTGAGCTTCTTACAGGAAGACATCACCAGATACGATGCCAGCTCTCGGCAATCGGTTGCGTAATCAGGGGCGACCTCAAATACGGCGCTCCACGCAGCAACAAAGACGGCGGAATCAACCTCCACGCAAGAAGCATCACATTTGTCCATCCTACCAAAAAAGAAGAAATCACGGTTTGCGCACCGGTATCGTGGCCACCTTTCATTGAAGAATAAAACCTATCACTATGAATACTAACAGTTTGATTATCAGGATTTTTACAATTGTATCAATCTTAATCTCCGCATCCGCTGCGGCAGAAACAGTAAAATTTCCCGCAAGACCGGCTCTCTCTCCGGACGCAAAAACACTCTATTTCTCTTATAAAGGCGATATTTACAGAGTGCCCGCTGACGGAGGTGAAGCAGTCATAGTAATCTCCGTAGATGGCAGCGCATCCAACCCCGTGATATCCCCTGACGGAAAATGGATTGCATTTTCAGCTGATATTCAAGGAAATACAGATGTATATGCTACGCCCATAAATGGTGGTGAAATCCGTCAACTGACATACAATTCGTCTGCCGACTCCCCCGTATCGTGGTCACCGGACTCAAAAACCATATTTTTCGAATCAAATCGCGCTTCCGCATACAGGACCACATTCAAGGTGAGCCTTGACGGCGGCACACCTGAGAGGATGTTCAGCAACTATTTCAACACCGTAATCAACCTCGTGCAAAATCCCAAGACAGGCGAATATCTCTTCAACGAATCTACCGAAAGCATCAATTTCCCGACACGAAAGAGATATGTGGGAGATAATAACTCCGAAATCAGGTGCTGGGATGCAAAGAAGAAACAATACCGCGACCTCACCTCTTACGAAGGAAAAGATGCCTGGCCCATGGTGGATAAAAATGGTAAAATCTACTTTGTGACAGACAGATACAACAATGAATCCAATCTTGCCGCCTATAGCGAAAAGGGCGAGCCAAAACAACTCACATCTTTCACTGAGAGCATCCAATATCCTTCCATCAGTGCAGACGGATCTGCAATTGTATTTCTAAAGGATTATAAAATAAACATTTACGACACCAAGAGCAATACCACAAAAGAGCCGCAGATTACCATTCGTGACAATCGCAATGAAGTAAAAAGACTTTTCAGCGGTCAGACTCCGAGTGGCTTCTCCCCTGCTCCTGATGGCAAGAAACTGGCATTCGTAATCCGCGGACGAATCTTCATTAGTGACCCTAAAGCAAAGTATCTCAAACAGATAGAAACTCCTGAAGATGAGCGTGTAAAGAGTGTCCTTTGGGGTGCAGACAGCAAGACTCTCTATTACACCCGCACCGACAAAGGGTTTTACAATATCTATTCGATTGCGGCAGACGGCAGTTCATCCGAGAAGACCATTTATGCGGCAGAGAAGAGTGTCGGGAATATGATTCTCTCCCACAAAGGAAAAATCCTCGCCTTCAACGCCGATGGCAAAGTGATGGCATACTATACCGAAACGGCTCAGTTAAAGGAACTTGCACAAGTTGAGCTTTGGGCTTTCAGACAATATAGTCTCAGTTTCTCATTCGATGACAATATCCTTGCTTTTGAAGCTGTCAACCAGTTCGAAAGCGACATTTTCCTCTATGACTTCCGCAACAACAGTGTCACGAACCTCACCAAATCGGCATCGACCGAATCGGAAGCCGTATTCAGCCCGGACGGGCACGACCTCTACTTTGCCGGCAACCTTACCGCTTCGAGTTTTCCCCGCGGTGGACGTGAAAGAAGCCTCTACCGTCTCCCTTTGAAAAAGTACGACAAGCCTTTCACCTCTGACAATTACGACAAACTTTTCGCAGGAAAACCACAAAAGAAAGATTCTTCTACGGTTGTAGATACGAAGGATGTTTTCCGCCGTTTGGAACAGGTTGTTCCTGGAGGAAGGCAATCTTCACCATATACCGTACAACTTAAAAACCACAGCTGGCTCGTCTTCTCTTCCAATCACGAAGGTACAACCAAATTCTATGCGCTCGAACTTGGAATTGATGATGCCAAACCAATGGAAATCAAAGGATTGAATGGCTTTTGCAGCTTTAGTCAGACCAACAGCGAAGTATATGCCTTCAGCCGCGGAACGGTATATAAAGTGGACCTCAACTCCCACAGTTCAAGCAAGATAGATGTAAAACAGGATATCAATGTGGATATCCGCAACGAATTCCGTCAGATGTTTTACGAAAGTTGGGCTGCCCTCGAAGAGAACTATTATGATCCCCGCCACCACAACACCGACTGGCGTGCAGTGCGTGACAGATACGCCGCCCATCTGTCTGATATCCAGACACGCGGACAGCTCAGCACTCTGATTACCGATATGCTCGGTGAAATCAACTCATCGCATCTTGGATTCAGCTCAACCGCCAAGGAGGCCCACACAGCCACAAGCGTCACAACTCAGGAAACCGGCATCGTATTCAGCGAAAACTCACCGTACATTGTTGACAGAATCCTCCCCTTCTCCCCCGCCGACAAAGTTGAAATTGATGTCGCAAAGGGAGACAAGCTCGTGGCAGTAGATGGCAAAAGAGTTGATTCAAAGGCAAATAGAAACATCTATTTCACAGCTCCGGGGAGCAAAAAAGAAATCAGCCTCACATTTGACCGCAAAGGGAAGGAGAGGACTTTCAAAGTGCATACCTGCACGGTATCGGAATATAAGAATCTGCTCTACACCGAATGGGAAGACGAATGCCGCAGCCGCGTTGACAAGAAGAGCAACGGCCGCGTGGCATACATCCACATGCGCGATATGCAGGACGGTTCGCTAAATTCCTTTATGAGAGATCTTTACACTTACGCATACGACAAGGATGCCCTGATTCTTGACCTCCGTTACAACAACGGCGGCAACGTACACAAGGAAGTGCTCGACATGCTCCGTTCATTTGCCCCGTTTAAGTGGTCATATAGGGATTATCCCAAAGTGGGACATCCGAACGTGGCTCCGGGTGAAAAGACCATCATCTGCCTCGTAAACGAACATAGTCTCAGTGATGCGGAGGTCACCAGCAACGGCATCAAGACCCTTGGCATCGCAAAGATTGTCGGCACGGAAACTTACAGATGGATTATCTTCACTTCTTCCGTAGGCCTGATAGACGGGTCAAGCTGCCGTATGCCCGCCTGGGGATGCTATAATCTTGAGGGTGAAGACCTTGAGCACACAGGCGTGAAGCCGGACGTCTATGTCCGCAACACCTTTAAAGATCGTCTTATGGGCAACGATCCCCAGCTCGACAAAGCAATTGAGATGGCTCTCGGGAAATAGAGTTTTATCGCAATAGTATCACCTCCCGTATGTGTGCACGCTCGTTGCCTGCGCCGACGGGAGGTAATTTATTCCCCACCAGCACATTTGGAGGAAGATAAACGCAATGATTGCAATGTAGAGTGCAGTGCGCGCGCTTTGAGGGCGATGCATCCGGAAATGGATATAAATCAGATATGCAAACCAAGTGATTGCTGCCCAGGTCTCTTTAGGGTCCCACGCCCAATAATGACCCCACGCCTCTTTTGCCCACATCGCCCCGAAGAGCATTCCAATGGTAAGAAACGTGATTCCGACATAGACCAGATTGTCTGTAAGGGCCATTTCTTCCGCCTCTATCGGCTTGCGTTTTATCCAAAGAAGCCAAATTGCCATAAGTGTTGATGCCCCAAGCAATGCATACGAGAACATATACACAATCACGTGCGGAGCAAACCAGGCGCTCTGCAACGCAGGCATCATCGCCTTGTTGTGAATTTCCGGTTTGAAGATATTCACGCAAATGAACACCAGCGCCATAAAAGTGCTGAAAGTCAATATCCAACGATAGCGCCAACGGCTATAGACTATTATTCCGGCAACCGGAAGGAAGAAAGAATACCACATTCGTGTTTCGCCCATAGTGCGCATAGGAGGGCGCTCCAGGGAGATCCACATGCCGGTTATGAAGACAAAATATATCAATATCCCCAATCCTGTCCAAATAAAAACCCTCCAAGGGGATTTCTTTTTCCAGGCACACCACGCGCCGGCTGTCCAGCAGACAAGTGCCGAAATGGCAAAGTAAATGAAATATTCCCAAGTCATTGCTGATAACTTTTTGGTTTAGAGGTAAGGAACAGAGACAAAGCCCCTGCGAGCATCATAAAAATGCCCAAATAGACCAAAGGCAGCCAAGGGTCACGAACAACTTCAAATATGCTGTAACGGGATGCAGCACCAAGCTGTTCTTCGTATCCGGTCTGATATATCTTCCAGCCGTTGACGTCGAGAGGATGATTCACCTCAATGGTGCGATCTCCAAGGCAAACGGCATCGTTTCCATCTCGCACATAGAGAGTTACGTCGCTCACATACCGTTTGGGTTCACGTTCGGGCATAGCGATGCTCCGGCCTGAGTCCAAAGGGAGAATGCTGAAAGAGAATGGCAGGAAACTTCCGCAGCTCACCCATCCTTCGCGAGTCTCACCGGTGACAACGTTCGTCGCTATGACATACACTGCGTAAGCTCCCCCTTCATAGATGGCAGACTGATGCTCCAGCTGCATTGGAACGTACTTGACAATTGTCTTCAGGGTGTCTTCGGGGTCGGGGACTTCTATCTTGGCGGCTGTTTGGAGCTCTTCGGTGATACGGATGTCCCATTCAAGGAGATCCTTCGGCTCTGCCTCAGGATGACGAGCACCATCCGATTCCTTCGGCTCTGCCTCAGGATGACGCACTTCATACTGGGTATTCATGCGCCCGTCATACTGAGC
>JABUTQ010000377.1 GCA_021443605.1 Bacteroidales bacterium
ATCTAATCTATATTCAAAATCTTGTGAGTCTGGAGCGACATCCTCCACTGCGGATGCTCTTTGATGTAAGCGACTGTCGCAGCCATATTTGCGCGGTTGATTTGAGGACTTCCACTATCGCAAGGCTGAAGGAAACGGTGTTCGCATACTATGTGGCAGTACCTTGAAGGGTCACTGCCCGGATAAACCAGTTTGAGCTCAGAACATTTTGCGAGCACGACCTCGACATTTTCGACGAATTGGTCTTTGGGAGATAGAGTTACGAAATCTATCCCTTCCGGCAACGGATGTGTGCCGTTTGTCTCAATCGCAATTACTATCCCACTCTCTATGGCGTGAATCTTTTCAAGGAGGATATCATCTACGAACAGAGAAGGCTCGCCACCGGTAAGGATTATCAGCGTTGCGCCGTGCCTTATCCGCACAATCTCGGACACGATATCATCGTCACTCATCATCTTGCCTGAGGAATGATTGGTATCGCAAAACGGACATGACAGATTGCATCCGGAGAAGCGGACAAACACGGCCGCCGTCCCGGTATGGAACCCCTCCCCCTGCAGGGAATGGAATATCTCGTTAATCTTTTTCATATATGGCGAGATTGCCGTTACTCTCCTGAACCTCAACCTTGTAGCAGTTAGGCACCTGGTCGCAAATCCATTTTGCGATGTTCTCCGCAGTGGGATTGCACGGTAAGATATCGTTCAGGAATTTATGGTCGAGACGGCCGTGGACAAGGTTTTTGATTTCGGTAAAATCGGTGACCATTCCGTCTGCGTTCAACTCTTTTGCTCGACAATGGACTGTCACGAGCCAGTTGTGTCCGTGCAGTTCTTCGCACTTGCTTCCGTATGAGAGATTCAGCCGATGGGCTGAAGAAATCTCCATTTTTCTAACAACATAATACATAGCTTATTCCTCGTATTCTGTAGGGTCTTGTAATCCTGCAATGGCGAATGCCTCTTTGCGTTCCATGCAAGTACCGCATTTGCCGCAATGTTTCTCCCCGCCTTTGTAGCAGGAATATGTCTTTGAATAATCCAATCCGAGAGCCCCTCCGATTGCAGCGATTTCACCTTTGCCAATGCCGGTGTATGGGGCATAAATGGAGATGTTTTCGTAAGTGCCGGCCTTCATAGCTTCGCCCATAGCATTCACGAATGCGCTCCGGCAATCGGGATAGATAGCGTGGTCTCCGGAGTGATTTGCAATCATAACTCGCTTCAAACCACGGCTTTCCGCAAGACCACACGCCACGGCAAGCATTATTCCGTTTCGGAAAGGCACCACAGTAGATTTCATATTTTCATCGTTGTAATTCCCTTCGGGGATAGAATCTGCCCCTTCGAGCAGTGATGAATGAAAATACTTCGACATAAAATCGAGAGGAATCACCAGATGCTCTATTCCAAGCATCTTGCAATTTTCGGCAGCACAAGCTATCTCCCTGGTATTGTGGTTACTGCCATAATCAAAACTTACAGCGCATGCTATGCTTTCCCTTTCTTGATGAAGCA
This sequence comes from Bacteroidales bacterium, assembly GCA_021443605.1. Classification (GTDB taxonomy): domain Bacteria; phylum Bacteroidota; class Bacteroidia; order Bacteroidales; family UBA932; genus Equibacterium. Next base: position 1,521 of record JABUTQ010000377.1, read on the forward strand.
GCGTTGTGCTGTCCATTCCCCCTGAGAGGACAATTACAGAATCTTTCATTTCTCCTTTGGTTTTTTTGTTTTGCCAATCGGACATACAATGCAAATATCATATATCCACATCATACACCCGATAAACAGGCAGAGGATATCGGACCCGAACTCTGCCACGGCAAAGATACGCAAATACCTCCGTATCGCAAGAACCGCAAGAGGATTTATTTAAGATTTTTTTGTATCTTTGTAATTCTTCACTATCATTGATGTGAGTTCAAATGGATAAAAGTTACAGAATAACAGAAGGTGCAAAATGCGCCGTTATAGGATATGGAAGTTGGGCAACTGCCCTTGTCAAAGTGCTTACTTTAAAGTACGATAAAGTCTATTGGTATGTGCGGAACAATGACGTTTTGGAGTCGCTCCGCACCACCGGCTTCAATTTGAAGTACCTTTCAGATATAGAGTTTGACATCAATCGCATCGTCCCCGATAACGACATCAACAAAGTCGTTTCATCTGCGGATATAATTGTTCTGGCTGTCCCTTCGGCATTTTTGAAGACCTTCCTTGAACCGCTCACAGTATCTCTATCAGACAAATTCGTCCTTTCGGCGATGAAGGGACTGATTCCGGATGAAACAAAAACTGCCACCGAATATATGCGTGATGCTTATGGGGTGCCTTACTCACAGCTGGGCGTCATTTCCGGTCCGTCACACGCAGAGGATGTGGCTCGCGGCCACTCCACTTACTTGAGCGTGGTCTGCGATGAGGCCTCCAATGCAGAAGCATTGCGGACTTGTTTCAGTGCCCCGTTCGTTACACTTTCCTGCTCCCACGACCTTCACGGAGTGGAGTTCGCCGGTGTACTGAAAAACATCTATGCCATTGCAGCCGGCATGGCAGCCGGCCTTGGCCTTGGTGACAATTTCCTTGCAACTTTCGTATCTCACTGTGCCTGTGAAATGCGCAACTTCCTCAACGCTTTCTATCCGTGCGAGCGAGATACAATGCGTCCGGAATATCTTGGCGATCTCCTTGTCACCTGTTATTCCAATTACAGCCGCAACAGGCGTCTGGGGCAGCTGATAGGACGCGGATGCTCAGTCAAGAGCGCTCTTAATGAGATGACTATGGTTGCCGAAGGGTATTACAGCGTTGCCAGTCTGATGAGGCTGAATGCAGACAAACGGGTGGATACTCCCATTATCAATATGGTCTATTCCATCTTATACCAAGGTGCCATCCCGCGCTTGTGCTTCAAGAGAATCAGAACCGGAAAGTAGTATTACTTGGTCCTTACGATTTCGTGCAGAAGCTCGCCATCTGAGCCTATCATCCGCAGCACGAGCTCTTCGCTATTGGCCGAAACAATGCTGAAACCGGCCTTGGGGCTGCAGAATACCGTCCCATCCTGAGGCTCAACCTCCCTTGACAAAGAGCCGGAACTATTTGTAACATAATCGATTGTGCTCCCCTTCTTACGGATATGCTGAAAATTGTGCAAGTGTCCGTTTATGTACATATCGACACGGTGGCGTTCGAGGATACTCCCCACACGCGCCTGCATATCGGTACGCTCATCTTCGGCTTTTGAGGATTGGGCATATATGGGGTGATGTCCTATTACCACCACCCATTGTTCTGTGGCATTTGCAAGCACATAGTCGAGCCACATAAGTTCTCTCCCGACATCTTGAAAACAAGCATCCCTATATTGCTCCGTATCTTTCACATATTTGTCAATCAACGGGGGCGTATCGAGAAACACAACGAGGATAGATGTCCCTTTCCCTTTGAATGATTTGGCATAATATCTATTTTCCATACACCAGCGCCTGCTGATATTGGAGTATTCGATACAAGCGGAAGTATTGCCTCTGTACTCGTGATTTCCGCAGACGGGATACCACGGAATCATCAGTTCCGGATGCTTGTATATATGTTCATAGTTTGTCTGCCACAAGGGATCGAACACACTCTGCACACCTAAAAAATGATGTACGTCACCTGCTGCCGCAACAAACTCAGGATCAACCCCTTTCTCTGCCATTTCTCCCATCAGCTCTGCCACCTTGGGCTGCTCATAATATCCATTTCGGCCCAAATCGTTGGCCACATAGAAGTTAAAATGTTTCTTGAATACTTTGTAATCGACATTTTGAGCATTTACAGCCACACATAAGGCTGCAAAAATGATAATAGAAAATATCCGTTTCATACTACAAGTTTATTTTTAATCCAAAATTGAATCGAACACCATAATATTCCACCTGCATAGTGCGGCGGGAATCTCCCTGATAATAGCGAAGCGGCTGATTCAAAAGGTTTGTCGCATCTGCAAAGATAGTAAATTTAGCCTTTCGTCCCCAAGTGTATGCCGCATTGAAATCGAGATAGTTTACCTTGTCGTAGTATCTGTCGAGCTCTCTGCTGCCGAGATTCATTTCATCTACAAACGCAGAGGCGAAATTGTACGAAAGTCTTGCACTGAATCCCGCCATCTCGAAATAGAGCGAGGCATTCAGAGTGTGCTCCGGAGAACCCGCCATACGGATATTGTCAGTATCTTTTATTCCAAGATGCTCGTTGTAGTTGTATGTTTTGCTGTGTGTGTAAGTGTATGTTCCATAGAAGCCCAAACATTTGAGTGCCGGAGTGATGAATCCGAAATCACGCTGTATTGCCAGCTCCGCGCCAAATACGTTGGCATCATAGGCATTGATATTCTGTGTTACAAGGAATATCTCTTCATTACCTGCAAGGCCAAGCTCCTTTCCAGTGTAATAACCTATTGTCTCGACATTAACGTTCTTGATATTTTTATAGAATATCCCGGCGCTCACAAGCCCCACGCTTTTGAAATAATAATCTGCCGATAGGTCGAAGTTCCAAGCTTGTGCAGGCTTTACTGAGGGATCTCCTATTGTGGCTTCGAGGTCGGCAAGATTAAAGCTCTTGTTGGCAACCAGTGCCGAATATTTCGGGCGCGACAATGTCTTTGTAACTGATGCTCTGAGATTTCCATCCTCCCCAAGTCTATAACGAAGCAATAAGCTTGGAAGAAGGTTTGTATAGCTGTTCGTATAATCTCCGGTAGGATTAAGGCTCTCTTTTTCATTCTCATCCATAGTGTAAGTCATACCTGACGTTAAAAGGTCTGTCCTTTCTGCACGAAGGCCGACAGTGGCATCAAACTTCTCTCCGATTTTCTGATCGAATCTGACATAAAGGCTTGATATTGTCTCTTTTGCCTTGTAATTACCGGCTTCCTCTTCAAGCACTTCCTTTCCTTTCAACTTACCAAAATCGATGTTTCCAAGGAATTCGGTTGAAATGAACTTTGTGCCGATTGGATACATCTTACCGGGCATGAACCCTTCACGCACCTCCGGAATAAGGTAATTTTCCCATCCAGCAATTGCCTCATTATCATAAGAATAGAACGATGTATTCCTGCTTTTATCCTTCATAGTGAATTTTGCTCCAAACTTCAGCGTATTGCCATATTCACCTGTAACCAGAGGGAGATCGAAGTCTATCTTCGCCTTGAATTCATTTTCCACGATGCTCTGGTTTGAGTTTGTTATTTCATCTATCCTCCACCCCTTCTCAGTCAATGCCGGGAGTGTTACAGAAGAGTATGGCTGCTCTTTCCCCACATCAACCATAGTGGAAGCAAAGTCGTATCCACTATACTTCAGTGCTGCATATCGCTCGTTTGGTCTATCCTCTGTAGCTCTGGAATAGCTGGCAGCCCAATTAAATTCAAGAGCTCCGAAGTGATGTTCACCATCGAGGGTAAAGTCCATCGTTTTCTGTTTTTCAAGCCTTGCATTTCGGTTGTCGCTGCTTCCCGCTTTGGTCTGAAGGACGACCGATTGCTTGGATGCCTTGGATGTCAGTTTCTTATAACTGATTCTATATCGGTTTTCCCAATCGTCCCTTATGTTTAAAATCCCTTTGAAACTAATTTTATGCAATGGATTGAATTTATAATCGAGTGCCAATGAATAGCTCTGACGCTGCCTGTTTACATAATATTGACGGACCTGAGCCTCTTTTAGCACCGCCTTCCCCTCATCTGAAAGTTCATATTCAAATTCAGTGTTATCGCTACCTCCCGGATTATATTGATAGGATAAAGCTGCCATAACACCAAACTTGTCATTGAAGAACCTGTCTCCGTATGTGGCTCCTACATTTCTTGCGACTTCCTTACTAATCATTCCGCCTCCGAGACCGAGGGTAAAATTGAGGATTCTGCTGTACGGAGTGTTTTTGGTAACAAGATTGATGGCTCCACCTATCGCGTCACCATCCATATCCGAGGTTACAACTTTCTTCAATTCAATTGTCTGAATCATATCAGCCGGAATAAGGTCCAACTGTACGTTTCTCGTATCTCCCTCGGCAGAAGGTATTCTGTTGCCATTTACGGTTACGGAGCTTAAGTCTGCACTTGTTCCGCGCACCTGTCCGAAGCGGGACTCTCCCTGGTCGTACTGCACGTTCACCCCATTTATTCGCTTGAGAGCATCACCGATATTCGAATCGGGAAACTTACCAACCTGGTCCGCACTCACAACATTGCTGACCCCCATAGCATTTTTTTGCATATTCAACGCTTTGCGCTGGTCATTGAACGTCCCCTTTACCACAGCTTGTTCAAGCATCAGCCCCTCTTTCATCACGATATTCTTTTCAATTGTTGCACCGGAGACAATTTCCAAATCCATTTCTTGAGCCTCAAAACCGAGGTAACTAACTTGCACTCTGTATGTTCCCGGTTTAAGATTCGAAAGTTTGTAAAATCCGTCGATGTCACTGACAACACCGACGTGGGTACTTTCGATATACACTGCCGCCCCCGGAAGAGGAACACTGTTTTCATCAACTATCCTTCCCATCAAAACTCCCCCTGCCCAATTGCTTTTATCGGGATTCACATCGGCAAATACGCTCTGGAACACTACCACCAAGAGCATTAAAACAATAATCGTTCTTTTCATAATATCGCTGTTTCTATGCCGCAAAATTATTAGGGGCATATTACAGCCATATTATGTCAATGTTACATTAGCGTTTAGCAACAGAAAATTAACATTAGGATATATCGTCCAGGATTTTGTTCACTGCCCAGGAAACCCCTTCTTCTTCGCAGGTGGGGGCAATCCAGTCTGCAACCGCCTTGATTTCGTCTTTCGCCTGCCCCATTGCCACACTCAAGGCGGCATGACGAAGCATCGGTATGTCGTTTCCGCCATCTCCAAAAGCGGCTGTGGCTGAGATCGGGATGTTGAAATGACGGCAGATGGCATCTATCCCCTCCCCTTTGTCTGCCATACAGATATCGGTAAAAGCCGGATGCCAGCGGGCAGACCTCAAAGAATCGTCAGCGTGAATTTCGTTCAGAAATATTCTCTCCTCATCTCTGGTCACGAACGGGGTCGCTTGATAAAGAGTTCTTTCCATCGCCTCTTCATAACTTATCTCATCAAGTCGTGGAGACACTTTTATAAACCCGTAGAAAATGTTGTAAAATCGGTTGTCGGCCCCGCACACTTCATTCTTTTCAGCCCCTACCGCCACTATAGGCACATTGTGGTCTCGGCAATAGCCGAACATCTTCCGCACCATATCCTGAGGCATAGGCCTGTCATACACCACTTTATCTTCAACGAGACATATCCCGCCGTTTATCGTTACATATCCGTCCACCAAACCGGCCTGCTGCAAGGAATCAACTGCTGTGCAGGTGAGCCGAGGGCGCCCTGTTGCAATGATGATTTTCAATCCGGCATCCTTTGCCCGGCTCAATGCTTCAAAGGTTTTTTGGGTAGGCCCCGTATGTCCGAAAGGGACCAAAGTTCCATCTACGTCAAAAAAGAGTATCTCTATCTGAGATTTCTTCATATCA
>JABUTQ010000217.1 GCA_021443605.1 Bacteroidales bacterium
TCGGTGGGATTCTTCGGCTTCGCCTCAGAATGACTTATGCTTCGAAGCGGAGCTCTCCGTCCACGAAAGTCTTGTGAACTTTGAACTTGTCGTCTATAATGGCGATATCTGCAATGAAGCCGGGCTGAATCCTGCCTATCCTTTCCGGAAGGGCAAGACTGCAAGCTGCTGACAATGAAGAAGATATAATGGCTTCGCTCAAAGGGAGCTTAGTTATTTCCACGATATTCGCAAGGGCGACGTTCAGCTGTAGCGTGCTGCCGGCAAGGGCACCGCTCTCTTTGAGGCGGGCTGCACCATCTGCAACCACAACTCTCAATCCACCAAGATCGTATTCGCCGTCAGAAATACCTGCAGCGCGCATAGTGTCGGTCACGAGAATAATATGGCGAGGCCCCTTAACCTTGTAAGCAAGGGCTATCATATCGGGAGAGATATGAATCTTGTCGCAGATAAGCTCAGCATAAACGTTGTCGTGGAGCAATCCGGCACCCACAAGGCCAATGTCGCGATGATGCAGGTGTGACATCTGGTTGCAGTAATGTGTGAGGTTGCGCAAACCTTTTGAATAGCATTTCTTGAATTCGGCATATTTGGCCGCGCTGTGGGCTGCAGAGGGGAATATTCCCATATTCAGCAATTCTGTCACAAACGAATCGGCGCCGGGGAGTTCGGGAGCAAACGACACTTTTCTGATGGGGAATATTTCGTGTAGTCTTTTGACGATGGAAATATCCGGCAGCTTGATGTAAGTGGGATTTTGGGCACCAATCTCGCTCGGATTCACAAAAGGACCTTCCAAGTGGACGAAAGGCATTTTAACACCTTTTTTGTTGTACTTTGCAATTGTTGCCAACGTATCTTCCAGTCTTTCAACGGATACGGTAAGTGTGGTGGGAAGCATTGTGGTGACACCCTCAGACAGTTTGTGGAGCCCGATAGTGTTGACGGCATCTTCTGTTGCATCGCAGAGGTCGTAATTGTTTCTGCCGTGGCAGTGGATGTCAATCATTCCCGGAATTACGGTCATCCCCTCGGCATCGATGACGATGTCTGCAGCCGGAGTTGCATCTTCGGGAGTGATGATGCTGTGAATCATCTCGTCCTGAATGAGGAGGCCGCCATTTTTCAATTCGAAACCCGGTGATACCAGGTTACAGTTTTTGATTAGCGTGCGCATTATAATATATGAGTTTGTATTAGGCGCCGCAAAATTACGAATAAATCAGTAATTGTATCTTTCCCAAAGCGATTTTAGCCGCTTTTTAATCTCGTTTTCGCGTGCGTTTTCCCCAGGCTCGTAAAATTTGGTATTCTTAATCTGCTCCGGCAGGAAATCTTGTTCCACAAAATTGCCTTCATAATTGTGGGCATACTTGTAATTTTTTGCGTAACCGAGCTCTTTCATCAGTTTTGTGGGGGCATTGCGCAGGTGGAGAGGGACGGGGAGACCGCCGTTTTCGTTGCCAACTTCTGCCAAAGCGGTATCTATCGCCATATATGCAGAATTGCTTTTAGGACTGGTAGCCAGATAGATACAAGTTTCAGCAAGGGGGATTCGGGCTTCCGGCATCCCCACCTTGTGAACAGTGTCGAAGCACGCATTTGCCAGCAGCAGTGCATTTGGATTCGCAAGCCCCACATCTTCTGCTGCCAGAATCACCATCCTGCGGGCAATGAAAAGGGGATCCTCACCGCCGGCAAGCATCCTTGCCATCCAATAAATTGCCCCGTTCGGATCGCTTCCACGCATAGATTTTATAAATGCGGAAATGATGTCGTAATGTTGCTCGCCATTCTTGTCATATAGAGCAATATTTTCCTGAAGAATATCGACAACAATTTGATTATCAATTGTAATGTCTTGATTATCAGGATAATTTGATATAACTATATCTAAAACGTTAAGCAGTTTTCGGGCATCGCCACCGCTGAATCTGAAAAGTGCTTCAGTCTCCTTGATTTCAATTTGTTTTTCTTTTAGCAGGATATCTTCTTTGAGAGCTCTATCTAAGAGTAGTTGCAAGTGCTTGGTCTCCAATGATTTGAGAACATAAACCTGACAACGGGACAATAGGGGGGAGATTACTTCAAAAGAAGGGTTTTCTGTTGTTGCACCTATCAGCACAACAGTACCATTTTCCACAGCACCGAGTAGGGCATCTTGCTGAGCCTTGTTGAAACGGTGGATTTCATCTATAAAAAGGACTGGCGCTCCGTTGACTGCGAACATTCTACCCGATTTTGCCTTCTCAATCACCTCGCGCACATCTTTGACACCTGAACTGATTGCAGAAAGTGTATAAAACTCACGATTCAGTTTGTTGGCAATAATCCTTGCAAGAGTAGTTTTTCCAACACCTGGAGGTCCCCAAAGTATGAATGACGAGATATTTCCTGATTCTATCATATTCCTGAGAACTGACGATTTTCCCACAAGATGTTCCTGCCCAACATATTGGTCGAGAGATGTGGGGCGCATTCTTTCGGGGAGCGGTGGATATTGAGACATATTTTATAAGTTATTATATGCAAAATTACAATCTTCTTCCAATTTTCACAAAAGAGGGGTTTTAATAATATTGATTTAACATAATATAAATTGTGTAAAATATGGGTTATATCAAAAGAGAATCCAAAATATGGTGTTTCTTTTACGATTCACTTTATTTTTACGATATTTGCACCCCGTTTCAAAACTATGAACAGCGTTATAATTGTACTCCCGATATTGTCCCTGTTGATGTTCGATCTCGGACTTCAACTCACCCTTGCAGATTTTGCACTGATTGCAAAACGACCTAAAGCTATGATTGTCGGTCTTGTGGGGCAGATAATTCTGCTTCCGCTCGTTGCTTTTGCCTTGTGCAAGATTTTCGGCCTTACCGGTGTTCTCTATGTGGGAATGATTCTCATTGCGTGTTGCCCCGGCGGAAGTTCATCCAATATCTTCTCAATGCTCGCCAAGGGCGACGTTGCGCTCTCCGTTTCGTTGACAGCGCTCAGCAGTATCATCACATTGTTTACGCTGCCGCTGATTATGAGTTTTGCTATTCCTCTCTCGGGTGGCGACGCATCTGCAACAATTACGCTCCCAGTTGGCAATCTTCTCAAACAGAACCTGTTGCTGATGTTTCTTCCGATATTGGTTGGAATCGGTGTCCGCAAATGGTGGCCTGAAACGGCCCAATCCATAGACAAGGTGCTTTCCAAATGCGCTTTCCCACTGTTGATGCTCCTTGCCGCGATATTCTTTATTCAGAATAAGGCCCAGATTGCGGACAATATCACATCGTTGGGATTGTGTGTGACATCTATGTTGCTCATTACCATATTGTTGGCCGCATTGCTATCCCGAGTTTCCCGTCTTGATACACGAGAGAAACGGACCATAGTCATTGAGGTGGGAATGCAGAATGCGGCTCAGGCGATTGCCGTGGCAGGCAGTCCTTTTGTCTTCAATAACGGCGCAATTGCCATACCTGCAATAATTTACGCCTTGATGATGAATGTCGTACTTCTCATATATGTTGGAGTAATCAAGAGCAGAAAGAGTAAATGAGCCGCGTAAAGAAAATAAGTCGCAGGAACGTGGAGAGTATGTTTGACGGCATCGCTCCAGAATATGACAAGTTCAATCATATCCTTTCTGTTGGCATAGACCGCAGATGGCGTAAAAAAGTTACAAAAATCGTATCGGAACTGCCTGAAAACAAATATATTGCAGATTTTGCTACCGGCACCGGAGACCTCGCGATAGCTCTTGCGCACAGAGTGAAACCGGTTTCTATCAAGGGGATCGACATCTCCCACGAGATGCTGGAAATTGCCAGACAGAAGGTTGCGGATCAAGGTTTGGAAAATGTAATTTCGCTTCAAAAGGAGAATTGTGAATGCACCACCCTCCCCGACTCGTCTGTCGATGTTGTGACTATCAGCTTCGGTATCAGGAACTTCAACTCCCCGAATAGAGGGCTTGAGGAGATGTTTCGCGTGCTTCGTCCAAACGGCTCGGCTGTGATTCTTGAGTTCAGCACTCCAAAAAAAGGGGTGATTGCATCCATAGTAAAATGGTACTATGGCAATATGATTCCATTTGTCGGGAATCTGCTTTCCGGCAACAAAGCTCCCTATAAATATCTTCCCGCAACAATATATGAGTTCCCTAATGGAGAAAAATTTTGTGGGATGATGCGCAATGCAGGTTTTCACAACGTGAGATATAAATCATTGACATTCAATCTTGTAAATATCTATATAGGAGAGCGTTAGGATGGGTGGTTTCAAGAAATGGTTTATGATGATAAGGCCGTTCACATTGCCTGCGAGCCTCTCCCCTGTCCTGGTCGGCCTCTATGCCGCATCGCTTTTTGGCCCAATTGACGTTTTGTCAGCTGTAATTACTGCTCTCTGCGCGATGAGCTTGCAGGTGCTCAGCAATCTGGTGAACGATTACTGGGACTATAAGCGAGGCAGTGACGGCGATGATCGTCTTGGCCCATTAAGAGCGGTTTCAGCGGGAACTGTCAGCCCGAAAGCCCTCAAAAATGCGATATATATCGTGGCTGCCCTGTGTGTAATTCTTGGTGGATACCTTATATATATTGGCGGCCTACCTATTGTCCTAATAGGAGTTTCAGCGATGTTCTTTGCGTGGCTCTATTCCGCTACTTCGCATTCACTGAGCCATTTGGGCATATCGGATTTCTTTACGATAACTTATTATGGCTTCTTGGCGAGTCTTGGAACGACATTTATCCAAACAGGCTGTTGGCCGGCGGTTTCTTTTTGGCTCGGACTTGCCTGCGGAGCAACTGCCACTGCCATCCTCACGACTAACAATATCCGAGACATAGAGCAGGACAAGCGAGCAGGAAAGAAGACCATAATCGTGCGGCTCGGCACAACTTTCGGGAAGGTGTATTACCTCGCTTGCATAGCCCTCTCCCCTCTCGTCCTGTTTTTCGCATTGGAAAACATTGTAGCCGGAATTGTCATCAGCATTCTTTGTATCCTTCTGTATATCAGATTCTTGAAGGCTTCCGGCCGTGCCTATAACAAAATCTTGATGCTCACCGGCTTATACAATCTCGCCTTTGCCCTTACCGTGATACTTATCCGATAGCTATCCCAATCGCGATTTTATCCAAAGAGAAAAAAACTTGTCGTATGCCTCATATTTCCCGTCCCGCCTGGTTATAATCTGTTTGTTGATTAAGGTGGAAATAGAGGATTGTATTGTACTTGGAGTGTTTAGATTGTGCTTCTTGACAAAATTTCCTCCGGTTATGGATTCAGCCTTGCCTTCTTTTACAATCGCGATTAGAAGTTCTTTCTGCCTTTGGCTCAATTGATATAACAAGTCTGCATATATATGGTCATTTTCATTGAGAATCTCGTTAAGAGTGGGATTGACCATATTAATTGTGCAAGTACCACCTTTTTCGGTATCGGAAAAAAGTTTGTTCATCATTTTTTGAATAAACCAGGTGACTCCTTCAAGACGAGTATAAACATCGCACACAACTTCTTCATCTATATTCTTGTCATTTGCAATGAAGAAACAATGGAGACAAATTTTGCCATCGCTCTATCTCCCCATGGTCTTAATTGTGAGAGTATCGACTTCCCCATTGCAGCGACTAACTCCTGGAGTGTTCCTGTGGAGAAAATATCAATTATAAAAGTATTGTATCGATTAGTTATTCGTTCCTGGCCGAAAGTGTGATGAAGCAATCCGGTCTTGCCCATACGTCTGGGAGACATTAATACTACATTATTTCCGTTCTCAAGATTTTTCATGAGATTTGCGGTCTCTTTTTCTCGATCACAGAAATAGTCCGGACCGTGATAACCGGTTGTTATAAAGGGATTTATTATCATAGGAGCATATTCTTTCCTGCAAAAATAATAAAAATACGGAAAAACCGTTACGGAAAAACCGTATTTTTATCTGAACAGAAGCGGGGCGAAGTCGCGGAGGCTGCGGCGCCAGGTGAGCCACTCGTGTGCAGTCCCTTCCGAAACGAACTCCCTGATATTGATACCGTATTCGCGGTAGGTCTGAATTGCCTGTCCTATCCCCATAGCGGCCTCGTCAGTGCCATAGCTTGCATAGAAAAGTTTCACTTTGCCGTTGAATTTTGCCGGATCGGCAAGGGCTCCGTCGTAGATTGTCGGCAGCTGATCTTTTGCAGTTCTGAACAATCCGCTGAAGGTGCCGATATATGCGAATTTGTCAAGGTTGGGCATTGCCGTCTGGCAAGTCTGCATTCCACCACGCGAAAGGCCTGCCATTGCTCTGTTGTTGCGATCTGTCTTTGTACGGAAAGTCTTGTCTATGAATGGAATAAGTTCATTTATATATACTTCTGGAACATTATGGTCAAATTTTCTAAGTTCAGAAGTTGTCACCATATCGCCGGACATAATCACTACAATCATCGGCACACATTCTCCTTTTGCAATCATATTGTCGAGAATGAAATCTGCAAAGCCTTGTCTGATCCAACCATTTTCGTTCTCTCCCATACCGTGAAGAAGGTATAGAACGGGGTATTTCTTCTTGGGATTTTTATCGTAATCTGCAGGAGTATAGACATTTATATTGCGATATGTGCCATTGAGGTCAGACCAGTAATGGAGGGCGTGAACTTGTCCGTGAGGAATATTCTTGTCATAACGGTAGTAGTCCCCTTCCGGCCCTTCGGGCACTTCAATACCACCGGCGTTCATTGTGTAGCCAAAGTACGAATTGCTTGACGGATCAGTCAGTCGAAGGCCATCAACCTCTACAAAATAGTAATGGAATCCTACCACAAGTGGCTCAGTTTCAATGTGCCAGACGCCATCTTTGTCTTTCAGTCCGGTAAATTTGTCATTGCCGATTACTACATTGATTGTGTGGGCGAGCGGGGCATTGAATCGGAAATAGGCTTTCCTCGTAACAGGATCTACGCGAGGATATTCCGCACGGAGGACATTTGTGGAAGATGGATAAGACCCCTCTTCAAATGTGATTTGTGATTGTGGTGCAAGTGCACTTACCGGCACACCGGCTTTGCTGAGGGCTTCCTTGTTGTTCTGGGCATTGGCAGAAATTGTCACCGCAGCAGCCGCAATAAGCAGTAATTCCTTTTTCATAGCTTCTTAAAATTTTTGCCAATTTACGAATAAGCGAGCGAAAAGCAAAACGAAGTTTTGTTTTTCCGAGCGTTTAGTAAAGCCGCAGCAGCGGCTAGCGGAGGGCGTGTATTTGCAGTGGAAGAGTCCAACAATAGAGAAAAAGAACATATCTGCAAATACGGCAAGCCCGGGAGCGGTGCAGCGGGGTCGCGAGGGTGTTTACAGCAAGTCCGGTGGACTTGCGGCC